>JBDOMS010000537.1:5292-7117 GCA_039831735.1 Pirellulales bacterium | reverse complement strand
CAAGCTCTTTTTTCTTTGCACGATAGTCGTTGTCGGATCGTTCATTCTCCTGCTGGAGACGATGATCCTCCTCGGCGGCCAGATTCAGTGCATTCTTTGCATCGGCCAGCGCGTTCTGAGAAATCTCTGACAGGGCCTGCTGCATGGCTGGATTCCGCTGCAATTCCTCTTCTAATGCAGCAAGGGCTTCGCTGGTGTCCTGGTTTGCGATCGCAGCCAGATCTTCCGCATTCTTGCGCTGCTCGTTCATCTTCAGATCATCCCGATTGGCCAGACGTTGTGGCGTTTGTTCCATGTTCGCAAGCTGGGTCCGTGTTTCCTCGGCATCCAATCCCTCATCCAGACGTGAAAAATGCTCTGCCACGACATCTAATGCCTGCGCCGTCTTTTCCTGCTGTTCAGCTGCCTCGGATAACTCCTGCGACTGCTGTTTTGCATTGTCAACCTTCTGAGCATCGGCCAACTCCTGATTCATTTTTGCAGCTGACGTCCCCACAGCCTCGATGCTTCGATCGGCATCCTGCGCCCGTTGTCGCTGCGTGTTATCAAGAATGTCCTGCACATTTGCATCTTCCACTAATGCATCGAACAAGTCTTCGATGTCCTGATTCACCTCCTCCTGCTGCTGTGAAAGTTCGGCGAGGTGCTGTTGCTGCTCTTCCTGGCTAATGTGTTCAGCACGGTCAGCAGACTCAAGCGTGGCATCTTCCAGTGCGCGCACGTGTTCGGCGGCCTGCTGAGCAAGATCTGAAATGGAAGGAGCATATTTGGCGATCACCTCCCGAGCCAGCTGCATCACTGGTTGTACATCATGCACAACCTCATTCATCGCATCACAGATTTCACGTAATTCATGAGCTGCAGTCACTATAGTATCTCGATTCCATCGTCGCTGACCAATTCGTCGAGCGACTTCTTTGGCAGCATCCGACCAGCGCACAGCATCAATTTGACTGACAATCCCCTGTTCGACTCCAGCCTCCTTGAGTCTGAGACGAGCCAGTTGGAATGCCTCGTCAATAAGATCCCACTGCCGTGGATGATCGGTTCTTCCCTGAAGCGATTGCGACTCCCAACGTTCAAGATTCAATAAGAGATTGAGTGCGTGACTGACAAGCACCAACTGGTGACCAGCTTCTAATGTGCGATAGGCCGGTGCCACCTCAAAAAGACATTCATCAATCTGCCGGATACCTTGAATGGTTTCACTTCGATGTTGATCCATCAACCAGTTCACTGCTCGGAATGTGAGACCTGTATCTGCTGCATACTGTGCATCTGCATCACTTCGCGACTGGGTCAGTTCCCGTCGTGCTCGCAGCTGATTCGCACTCGGACGGAATTTCAAATCAATGGCAGCTGCATATCGAACCATTTCCTCAAGATAGGAGCGTCCTTCCTTGGTATCCTTCGAGCCTCCGGCTAACGTCCGGAAACGTGATTCCTGTTGCACTGCCAGCGCTAATTGTTCAATGGGGGCATGCAGACTTCCAGCACGATTGATCAGGTCTTTTCGAACGTTCACGATTCGTCTGGGAAGGCCTCCATCGAGAACATCCATTCGCTGCTTCTGTTTGAGTTCATTCAGCAAGTCCCCAGCACGTTGCCGAAGTGCATTGAGCTGATCTTTCGATTCAGTCTGTTCCTCAAGCCGAAGACGATTGGATGCGCACCACTCAATCAGGCTAACCATAGATCGATCAATCGAGTGTGCGACCCTTTGTTGTTGATCGACAATAAAGTCCTCCACCTGCTGCAGTTGATTGATGACGACGGTCTCCTGACGCAGCAGGCGTTCCCATGATTGCGACGGGCTCTCCACCAC
>JBDOMS010000537.1:0-5282 GCA_039831735.1 Pirellulales bacterium | reverse complement strand
CAACGCTGAAAAGTCCTGAGCCAGCGCTACGAGGAAGTTATGGGTTGCAAGGACCTGGTAATGGGCAGCAAGATTTTTGGCATCGTCAGCACTTTGCGCATAGGACCTCTTGAGCTCCTGAAGTGCTTCCTCAAAGGCCTTGTCATTCCTTGCATGTTGTATCGTTGTCAGAGAGGCAATCAAACTGTTTGCAGACGCCATCTCGAGTTTTGCCAAGACATTGGCAGTGAGTTCGAGGTCGTAACTATCCGCACCCGGAGGCATGGAACGAATCATCTCACGAAGCTTGTCAACCAATCGCTTAGCTTCATCACGTTGTTTTCTTGCAAGATCGAACAGGGTAATTCGATCGGTTGCTTGCTGTTCTTCACTCCGTCCGGGTTGGATCATTTGTTCAATGACCTGATTCGCCGTCGCTTCCTGCTCTGCCAACTGTTTTTCAAACGCTGCAAGTTCATCATAAAATCCAAGTTTTCGCTGCGTGAGTTGATGACGTTGTGCGTCGAAGTCTGGAGACGCAATGAGGATTTTCAACGGGATCGACTCCCCCTGATTCCCCTTACGATCCGTGGCAACAAGTTTGGTGAGAACCTCATCACCCGTTTTCAGTTGCAGATTGAGCAGGTCCCATTGCCACGCCGAGGACACTTGCAATCCATTGTGTACACTCGGCTCAATATCCAGTGCGATGGTGTCCCATTCCTGACCATTCACTGAAATCAATTGATCAAGGCTGACCACTGGTAGATCATCCTCAGCCATTGCTTTGAGATCAACCAGATCGTTTGGTGGTAAGAGCAACGTGGTTGTGGTTTGGTCTACAAAACCTGCACGGGGTATCAAATCAGGTTGTGGATCAATTGCGTACTTCGGGCTAAACACATTCTCAAATCCTGTTTCTTTGGCCACCAGATGGACCTTGTACACTCCTGCTTTTTCAACAGGAATCGCTGCTGACCAGCATTGATCTTCCATATAAAAGGTCAGCGGGATTCGAACATGTTCTTCATCATCACCAACCTCTAACTGAAACTCCGCTTCAGACACCTCCTGATCCAGTGTCAGGCGCACGGTTACCATTGTTCCTTCCAGAGCAGAAAGATCGCCATGTGTCTCTGAAACAGTTTTTGGCTCGAGTTGTGCGTAACCAGGATACTCAAACGTTTTTTGAAACGCCGTGACATGTGGACGGGAACGGGAATCAATTCGGTACCGCTGAGTAATTGCGTCACCAGCCAGAATACGATAGTCAAAAGATTCATGAATATGGAGATTCGTAGCGAAGACATGGTCGTCGCGATCACTCATTGAATGGTGTTGGTTGTCACCTTCATCTGAAAATGTTTCCACAATGACATCACTCACATCGCCACCAGAGACACTCACGACGATGGCAACCGTTTCATCTTCTGCAAGCAACAGCGAATGGGGAGTCGGTTCGAGGATTTCAATCTGAATGCGTGACACGCGGGCAATATTTGCTCCCGGCAACAGTGCTCGGGTCGCCAATTGACGAAACCGGGCATCACTCGACGTGAGCAACAGGGCAGCCACTCCAACTAACACTGCTGCACAGATCATCCAGCGAGCCACAAGTCGCACTGGTAAGATCGCGTTGACGCGAACACCTCCCATCATGGCTGCAACCTCGCCCTGCAAGAGACCACGAAAGACCGGCGAGTCGTACACTACCTGTGGATCATCGGTTGCCAATTCAACAGCAGAGAGAAGTTTTTCTCGAAGCTCAGGTTCTTCCTGTTCTACCTGTGATGCAATCTCCTCCCGAGCAGGCACTCGTGTTAATTGACGCAACGATGTGGCCCAGACGACAAGCAGTGTCAGCGCATACCCAGTGCAACTCAGAACCCAGCGAGCCTCCTCAGTCAGTAGCCAGTACCAATCCACAAAGGCTACGACTGACATGGCAAGCAGGAATGCGATGAGACCGGCACTGAATCCCCGGATGACTAACAAACGAAACCGTCGTCGAGCGAAGTGCTCAAGCTTGGTTGAAACAAGAGGATCCAGTTGACTGTTCATTGTCGTTCTCTCTCAAGAACAATGCATTCTTACAACAACCCAGCACGCTTACGAAGGAGCCATTCAAGGGTAAGAAGCAAAATGATTGCGGCAAACCACCAATAACTCTGCCAGATCAACGTGTCAGATTCTACAACTCGACCATCACTAAAAGGCTCGAGCAATACATTTAATCTACCAAAGTCTTCCTCCGGCAAATACATTCCTCCTGAAGCTGACGCCATCTGATGCAAAAGCGCATGATTGACCGCTGTTTGGGTCATCTCGCTCGTTTCGACTGGAAGAATACTGAATCTGGTGCGAGCCTTCAGCGCCGAGGCACTGAATCCAGCTGCCTGCACCGAGACCTCATACTCTCCCTGAGGAAGCCTCCCAAATTGCCCCCGGTAGAGACCTGGCAGATTGTCATCGGCAGCAAGCGATATCTGCCCCACTACGCGGTCATCTTTCCAGACCAGAGCATCGACAATTGCTTGCGCTGCTGGCTGTCCATCGAGACCCACCAGACGAATTCGTACGTTGACGGTCTCACCAAATTCGTAGCTCACTGGACCGGTGTCAATTGAGACGTATTCATCACTGACCATAAAGGGAGGGGGTATCACATATTTCGCAAGTTGGTTCCAAAACCGCTGATGCCATACGTCAGCATGCTTATAACGCCATCGCCATGTTTCATCACTGGCAAGATATACTACTCGTCCAGCCCCACACTGCCGCGACACCATATAGGGAAGATGTGCATCGTTCACTACACACTCAGCAAGTATTTGAGTACCAGGCAACGCAGTAACGCCGGTGAGCGCACGCGGTGCTGGCAACTCTGACCAGAGATTCTGGTTCTGCTCTTCGTCAGCCGCCAGCCGTAACGCAGGAAGCTGACAACCAATCTCAGTAAGACGAAGCGATTGCACGTGTTCCGCTGGCGTGTCTGACAAGCCCACCGGCAGTAACGAACCGAGTTCGGAATCAACGAGTGCCGCAAAATCACCACGATTTCCATCAATGAAAATCCAACCACCGCCACGCGTTTCAACATAGTCGCGCAGCCATTCACATTCCGACTGCTCAAAAAGCTCCAGATCTATTTCTCCCCAAATGATAAGGTCATACTCAAAGAGATCATCTCGGCTTACTGGAAAAGTCCCCTGCTCGTCGCCACGCGGCAATGTCGTCAGATTTGTTCCTGGGCCGGCGATAACGGTATCGATATCCCACTGTTCATCTCGCTCAAAGATATTCCGAACGTAGCGTGTTTCCCAGCGGGAACGTCCATCCAGCAATAAAATCTTTTTGCGCTCCGTCATGGCTGCAAATCGCATGGTGCACGCGTTGTTGTCTGATTCTGATTCCTCAGGCAAGACGGACACAGATGCTTCAAGATTCAACGGTATTACATGCTGCACAATCTCGGAACTCGACTGAGACTTGAGCTGATCAATGATCGCGTCAATTTCTATCTCAAATTCGATGCGCCGTTCCGTTGAGCTCGTACTAACACACTCCTGTTGCCAAAGAACCTGATCTTGGTGCCGCACCTGTGCCACAAATGGCGTCCCGGTTGGCACACGGTCACGTACTGCCATCACGCCATAAACAGTGTCTTGTTGAAAGACAATATCAGGGTATTCCACAGAGAGGACGGCTAAATCTGGTGCCGACCTCTCCGCACCAACTGCGATGCAATACACCGGGGAGTTTTGATTTCCCAACAGCCGGGCAGTCTGCAACGGTGACGGACCACTGTTATGGTTTCCATCGGTCAGCATCACGACTACGTTCTTTGTCGTTGTTGGACTTTCTTCTCCAGCGTCAATGACGTTTGTCTGGGACGAAAGGACTCCAGTTGTCAAATCAGTGACAACAGAAAACGCTTGATTTTCTGTATCAGACCCACCACTCAAAAGACGCGCCTCCTCACCCTCTAATGAATAGATTTCAACATCGTGATACCCGCTCAGTTCCGTTACAAAGTCGGGAGACAGCATCTCTCGCACACGCTGCCAGCGGCTTGTGACATCGAAACGGCCGACCGCCTCCGTCCAACGGGGATCTGACGAGACGTCTTCGAGAATCTCTTGCTCATATTGCCTGAACACTCTGTCGAATGTCCGGGAAAAAGATTGTTGCTGTTCATCGGTAAACCCAGATGATACGTCCTTGTGCGGCTCGACGAGCTGCGTCATCAACAATGCTCCGATCGATGTTGGCAATGCCCCCCGAAGGTCAAGTATCCGCTGAAGGAGTTCCTCCGGTTTTGTGACCTGTCGCTGACTGTGGAGTTCCGCAAGGCGGTCAAATGCATCAAAGTGGTGTGCTTCAAGTTCCTCTGCATCTAACCAGCCAAACTGATGCGCGATCTTCAACTTCCTTCTGATCGTCATTTGACGATCATGCTGCGTCATGCTTTGTGACTCATCAGCATAGATCTTGACCTGTCCAAGATTTCCAATGACTCGACGATGATGCAGAACCGGACCCAGCAGAATGAGAACCCCCAGCACAAACGCCGACGTGCGCAACATAGGAAGAAACCACTTAAGACTTCCGCTGAGGTCAAAACACTCCCGTCGATAATATCGCCAAGAAAGAACACCTCCTGCAAGCGAAAGGATCAGTCCAATCCACAGGGGCACGTCACCAACAAAACGGATCGTGGTCGTCATGGATGGTGCCTCGCGAATCGCTGTTGCAAGACAACTTCCAGAAACATCAACCCGAGCAATAGTACGAGCAGAGCCTTCCACGTTTCACGTCCATTGCGACGGAGGTGGTCGTACTGAAGATAGTCATCCACTGATTGAAAAATCCCTGCAGACAGCGCATCTGCTAACGAGGCAAGCTCTGCGTTTGTGAGAAGCTCGATGACTGACTCTCTCCTGTCAGCTTCAACCGCAAAGTGTGTGGTCTCAGCCGATGTCGACATGGTATAGATTCCCGGTTGGAGAGTGGCTGCATATCGAGCCACGTGCATCCGATCACTTGGCTCAGACTCAACGGCGATACTCATCCCACTCGGGGTTTTTACAGAAACTGTTTCCGGCACGAGTTTTTTGTCTCTGGTTGTGTGCATGAAAAAAGCGACGGCTGGCTCACCGGTGATCATATTACGAGACGGTGAGATCTGTGACGCCATTGTCGTAATCAATTGCTGCATCAGTGGAACATACACCGGCTCTATCGGAAGCGTTGACCAGTCGGCATCGCAAGCGGTTGCAAACTGGAGAACGACACCCTCCCCA
>JBDOMS010000366.1:0-1719 GCA_039831735.1 Pirellulales bacterium | reverse complement strand
CGTGGGGGCAGCCAGGAGATTACGTTCACAGCCGAGCGTATTGAAGGATACTCCGGACCGATTCGTATCGAAGTAAACAATCTTCCAACTGGTCTGATGTTCCATGGACCGATTGAAATCGAAGAAGATCAGTTTCGTGCAGTTGGCCTGTTAACGGCGGCTACTGATGCACCTTCTCCAACGGAAGCTGAAAACAGTATGGTTGAAGTACAGGCTACTGCGACTGCGGGTGATCACCTCGCGATTCAACAACCAACGCAGTCTCTTGATAATCTCGGCAACATAACAGTACATGATGCCCCGAAAATTACCTGTACTATTCTTCCTTCTGCCACCTTGGAAAAGAAAAAAAAGGATGCTTCCTCTTTGATTCAACCCACCGTATTCACTATTCATCCAGGTGAGACCATCCGTGCAAAAGTCGTTACAACACGACATGATTTTGATGGCCGCATTCCCTTTGGCACAAATACTGATGCTGGGCGCAATCTCCCCTATGGGGTGTATGTTGATAATCTTGGGCTCAATGGGCTGTTAGTCGTAGAGGGTCAAGATGAAAGAGAGTTCTTTCTGACTGCTTCACCTGTTGCACGTCCCGGCAAACGTTTTTTTCACCTAAAAACAAGTGCTGATGGTGGCCAGTGTTCCCGGCCAGCGATCATTGAAGTGCTGCCGTAGTTACCTATGACGTGCATGTATGCATTCTGCCGCGAATATTTCTTGTCATGCGGTGACACGTTCGCCCTGGTATATCGCAAAAAAAGAGGTTTTCGTTATTGGTATTTGGCAGTGTCTTGAGCGTTCAACTGACTGTGCACTAAATAGTCATGCAAACCAATCTCTTCCCTCAGCACATGTGTTTTGACTTTGGTAGATGCTTAGAACTGCAGAGCATATCATTGTCTTGTAACACAGCACCGCTTTTGATGGGAAACAACTGAATAAACCATTTCAACCTAAAATCCTCTGTCGCTAAATGAATTTGGTTATACTCTTGTTTGGTTATACTCTTGATGGAACCAAGGCATGATGTGTTCCCACTGGCATTTTCTTCAGAGTCCACTTCCATTATTTCGTGATTGTAGAAAGTAGTTCGGTTTATGATTCGTGTACATCGCTGGCACTTACTTTTCACTCTTGGAATTATTTTATCACATACTTGTCTGCAGGCTGCTGAACGTAATATTATTGTTTTTGTAACCGATGATGAGTCACCAACGCTTGGCTGCTACGGAGATACTGCTGCAGTGACCCCTGCAGTTGATGCACTTGCAAAGGACGGTGCGTTATTCATTAATGCATTCGCAACAACGGCCAGTTGTTCAGCCAGTCGGTCAGTCATTCTTTCGGGGCTTCATAATCATGCGAACGGCCAATACGGCCATCAGCATGATTTCCATAAGTTTTCAAGTTGGTATGACGTTGCAAGCTTCTCACTTCCACGGGCATTGGCACGAGCTGGCTATCGGACGGCTCGGATAGGAAAGTACCACGTAGCGCCAGAGTCGGTGTATCACTTTGAAACAGAACTCAATGGCCCAACTCGCAATGCTGTTGTCATGGCGGACAGGTGCAAGGATTATATTACCGCTGATCACGAAAAACCATTTTTTCTGTATTTCGCAACAAGTGATCCACATCGAGGCGGTGGTGTTGACGCAACATCAAAACTAACGCTCAAGCCGGACCTGTTTGGAAATAAACCAAATCATGGAAGCC
>JBDOMS010000343.1:0-1720 GCA_039831735.1 Pirellulales bacterium | reverse complement strand
ACCTCAGGTCTTGTTGTATCTGAGTATGACTTTCTGCATCTCGCTTTATGAGAAATTCCTCGATTTCCTGCTCAATCTTTCTCCGACTGGAATCTACTTTCTTGGCAGAAACTTTTTGAGGTTCAATACGATCTTTTGGTTTTGGTTTTTGTATTGTTGATACAGGTTGGTCTAAAGGCCTCACGTTCTCTGTTTGTGTCCGAACAGGTTTTATTTTTTTTCCGCGGAAAACTTCCTTTCCAGAGGCTTTCTTTTTGGGGCGCTGAAATACTGTCAGAATTTGAGAAAGAATCCACCAGCCTACGAAAAGTACTGGAAGAAGAGTTTCCAACCAATCTATTGCAGCAGCGATAAACGGTGACATATCAGATATCAGTTCCGTTGTGAGATAAAATTCACTGGAATAATCATCATGTGGCTGTCGAAGCAACAGGAATCTGTCCAGTTGCAATTGACTTTCTCATTTCTGTATCAGCCTGAATATTTCTCAATTTGTAATAATCAAGAATACCTAATTGTCCAGCATTGAGTGACTCCGACACGGCTTTAGGAACCTCTGCCTCAGCTTCCACAAGTGACGCTCGGCTTTCTTCAATGCTTGCAATCATTTCCTGTTCTTTAGCCACAGCCATGGCTCGACGTCCTTCTGCTTTTGCACGAGCGACGCGCGTGTCCGCTTCCGCCTGGTCTGCCTGAAGGCGAGCACCGATGTTGGCCCCCACATCAATATCAGCAATGTCAATGGAGACAATCTCAAACGCTGTATTAGAATCGAGCCTTCGGGCAAGAACCGTTTTTGAAATGACATCAGGATTTTCTAGAACATCAGAATGTTTTTCTGCTGAACCAATGGCAGAAACGATACCCTCACCTACCCTCGCGATGATTGTCTCCTCTGTTGCACCTCCAATCAATTGATTGAGATTTGTGCGTACCGTGACTCGGGCACGAACCTTGAGTTGTATCCCATTCTTTGCAACTGCGTCGAGGGACGTACGGCCACTCTTTTTTCCAGGACAATCAATCACTTTTGGATACACGCTTGTTTGAACTGCTTCACGAACATTGCGACCAGCCAGATCGATTGCCGTCGCAAGTTTGAAGTCCAGTTCCTCGATGGCTGCTTTATTTGCTGCAATGAGCGCCTGTACGACGAGTGGAACACGCCCGCCAGCAAGATAGTGTGCTTCAAGTGTTTGGCGGGTTATACCCGAATCATCACTCAATCCAGCCTGAACGGCCATGATCTTACTGCGAACGATAACGGTCGGGTTCACTTTTTTGAAACTCATGGCAACAAGATCAAACAAACCAATACCCGCACTTGATGCATACGATTGAAGCCATAAGCGAAGATATCGAGCCAGTACTGCAAACACGACTAAGAGAAGAAGCAGTCCAACACCAAGAAGAATCAGCATCAACATAAAATTACCTCGATCCAATACATCCACTACATGTTCGACGTATTATTCACACAGACATCACCCTCAAGAATTATTCGGTGACATCGAATAGTCAAGCACCAGGCTGGTCAAGATCATCAAATTTGAACGTCTCAAGCATTGGTGAGAGAGGAGAATCGTCCTCTTGGTCGTTCAATTGTTCATTTTTGTCCACATTTTTTGAGCGACAAGATGATTCGGGCAGTACAGTTTGTAGCGGCTGTGCGGGACCACTTTTACCAGCTGCATCACTATGAACCTCCCGAACAATTAAT
>JBDOMS010000205.1:0-1721 GCA_039831735.1 Pirellulales bacterium | reverse complement strand
ACAACCTGCACACGGGAGGTGTTGTCGATCAGTTAAGCCTTGTTCGAGAAACAGTCGGCTACACGCCGTGGTATTTCTCCATGCTTCCTTACGATGACAGTCAATACGATATTGCATGGAAGCAGTTCGGTGATGAAATGGGATTCCGGCAACCGTTTGGTATGTCCACCACCGAATATAGGCATGATTTTTTTAATGAGATGTCATACGGCTGGAATGGCCGCGGATGGCCTTTCCAAAACTCTGTTGTCTACAAAGCGTATGCAAAGTACCTCCGAGACTATAAAGCAACTCGAAGTACGATCAGCGAGAAGGATCGTCAGCTGCTGTATGACCATGTGACCCAATATGTCGAGCTTCATGGGCGTCGCCGCAGTATTGGCGAATGGTATCTACCCCGTACTGGAGGATACCGGATGCCTGGTGGGGGCGATGTTGTGCAAAGTTTGCCTGCCATGGGGAAAGGGTTTGGTGATGTTCAAGACTATTTTCACTCAACGTTTCCTGATGTGCTCATTGAAGATCTCATTGGGTTTCAGGGTAGTCACGGCGACAGTTTTGAGGTTCACCCTCTGCTACCAAAAACAAAATGGAAATTCTTCTACCTTGGGGACATTCGGTATCACGGCCACGACATCGATATTCTTTGGAAAGAAGATTGGTCTTCAAAGACTCCCGGCATGCAAAGCAAACTCTTTGTGTGGGTTGATGGAAAACGAGTTGCTGAAAGCAATGATCTGAATTGTCCCCTGCAAGTATCCCTGTATTAATTGGTCATCCATGTCCACCTCCTCAAGCTCTAGACTTATGTCCATTCTGAAATTCTCCAATCACTTCTTTTCCGCAGTCCTCTTTTTTGTCACGTGCTGCGTCTTTCACCTATCAATTAACACGCAGATCATGGCAAGTGAACGGCCAGCGTTCACAGATTATTGCAGCCGCCTTGAACACGATATCCAAGGTCGTAAGCACGGTTTTCTTGCAGGCAACGTGACTTACTACGTTGGTGGATTTCACGCGAGTTGGAGGACCATTGAGGATGAGACCATAGGCCTGACTCATCCCTTCTATCATGACCTTCGCGCTCGTGGTGCCGCGCGTGTGCAAAGTGAGATCACTGGTACAGAGAATACAGGTACTGGCAATGATTACATGAGCTGGGAATTCTACAAAGACACCCGTGTGTTGTATGGAAGTGTCATTGTAAACGGAAAGACCTATGAGACGCCCAAGCCACGCATCATGCGATGGCGCCCCGATCAGGTCATTTGTGAATACGACCTTGATGGTATCACGATTCGAGAGCAGAAGTTTATCGGAAGTAATGATGCAGCGGCTTCAATCATCACTTCGTCAAAGCCAGTCACCCTGCGATTCACTGGCCAGAGCTTGTTTACGCGGAATAGCGTGTCGTCGCAGGCTGCTGCCAGGCTTGATGAGTCAAAACACTCAATTTTGATCACTGAGGCTGGCACGATCAAATCTCGTCCGGACCCCGGCGGCCCCGAACGTATTGGACCATCTGTTTATTCAGGTATGACCACGGTTCTGAGTGCCTCAACGGAACTCGCAACAAGCCTTGTTCTTGAGAAAGATGCCAAGGGGGTTATGCACTATACGTTTTCAATCCCGTGTGATTCCAAAGGCGCTGTTATTTCTTGGGCGATGCACGATGACGAAGCCACAGCAATACAGGCTGGTCATGACATGATTGAGCATCC
>JBDOMS010000608.1:0-1724 GCA_039831735.1 Pirellulales bacterium | reverse complement strand
CACTTAAATAAGAGGGTATCGTCACCTGTGAACTCATGACGTCTCACACATGCGCCCTCCTACCTGCCTTCCACGTGAAGGGTTTCCTCAAAAAGCAACATGATCGCCTTGCTGGTAGGATGTGAACCCAATAGCCCATCACTTGAAGATACCGTGTGTCTCAAGCAGAATCTGATTCGATGCACCTCGCTTGATGCAGAAGGCGTGACTGACTGGATGACACATTCCGAATCTTCTCAATCGTATAAGCTCCCCTCACGTGGTTTGCCGCTGACTGCTTTCGAAGAGCATATGCTGCTCGATGATCGTCCAAGTCACCCGATGACGATCGTCGCCCGATTCGATTTTACCGACGACGTACCGCCATCGAATCTAGAAGAGGCATTCTCCAACACATTAGCAGAAGAACCGCTGCTTACAGCTGGCATTTCAAAAAGACGATTGGGACGCGATCGTTGGATCGCGGCTGAGAAACCTCTCCTCAAGCGAACTTATGACGCACGAAGTGTGACCATGCCTGGTTGGTGTGGTGTGACCCCTGATATTGATCCCTACGCTGGTAAAAACCTGCATGCAGAGGTAATCGAATACAACGACGGCTGGTCAATCTTTCTGACTGTGCATCATGCCGTCAGTGATGGACTGGGCATCGTCGGTTTTGTTGAACGATGGCTTCTCAATACGGAAAACAAACCACATCGATGGAAGCGACCTGCACACGACACCATGTCAGCTCTTTTGTCACGCGGACGTATTGCAAACTCCTGGACAGACTTTCTTCAAATGGCCCCAAAGCTTTCCAAGGGCCTCGAAGGTGTTGCTGAATTTATTCGACATGACGTGATTGATCTTGCACACATAGCTCCATCACAATCAGGAGACGGTCCACCTTCAATCGATCAACACCCGCCATATGTTCTCTCTCATGTCGTTGAGCCAACGACCCTCACAAACCTTGAAGGGATTGCAAAAACACTTTTAGTAAGTGTCAACGACCTCCTGGCCACTGCATTGATCATCACACTTGGAGAATATGTAGCGGGGGAAGATGTATTCGCGGATCACCCACCACACGCGATCGCACAGAATGAATGGATACGACTTGCCATTCCGATGAGTCTGCGAACCAAAAGTGATCATGTCCTGCCAGCCACCAATCGTGTCAGCATGATATTTCTGGATCGTCAACCGGCTGATCGCAGTGATCACAGACGGCTTGCCACGAGCATTCGAGATCAGATGGACATTATTCGAAACCATCATCTTGGTCACATCTTTCCAATGTCTCTCGAGTGCGGGCGACTCCTGCCTGGTGGCCTGGCACGCACCGTGAACCGACCAAAACCCCAATGCACAGCCGTCTTCTCCAATCTCGGAAAATGGTTTCATCGGTCGTCACTTGCTGACCACGATGGTGTCAGTCGCATTGGAAAGGGAAAACTGTCACGATGGTGGGCAGTTCCTCCGGTGCGCCCAGGAACGGCCATTGCTGCATGCTCCCACGAGACATGTGGAGAACGGGTCGTTGCATTCCGTGTTGATCCCAACCGGGTGAAACCAGAACCAGCCAACACGATCCTCAAACGCATGATCGCCCTCCTCCAAGGCTTTTCAGCACCACCAGCCAATTCACAAGAAAATGATTCTGCAGACCATGGACTAATCTGAATGACGACTTTGGAACAAACAGTTGCGATTGTGTTTGTAGCACTGGTGCTTCCGCA
>JBDOMS010000622.1:0-1727 GCA_039831735.1 Pirellulales bacterium | reverse complement strand
TAAGGGCATTAAATAAAGATCTTCTTTCAACAACAATTGAAGCAAATCGGATTCAAAAGGAACTCAATGCTCGCCGCACAGAAACAAAAGCATTACCTGTTCAGATAGCCGAGGCTGAAGAAGAATTGGGTTCTTTAGTAGATCCTGAAGAAAAGCCTGACGCTAATCCTGTATTATCCACGGCATTGAAGCAGGCAGCAATAGCTCGAAGAGCCAAGCTTGAAACTGCCCTTACTCTTTTCAGGCAAAAAATTGCTACCTACGATGCTGAGGCAAGCGTGCTTCCGTTGGAAAAGGTAGCTCTAGACAAGCGTGCGGATGCACTTTCGAAGGCAATAACCGACGTTAACTCATGGGTCACACGACGACATACAGACGACATTACAAAGCGAATAGCCGAATATCGTTCGTCGGTAGCCGAGAATGATTTTGATGACACAAATGACTATGAGCATTTTTTTGCATTACTAGATTTATGGCCACTCACCGTCGCAAATGCGGAATCGTGGAACAGCCAACTGCTCGCTTTGAAAGAAAAAACAAACAGCCTACGGGATGACTTTCAGGAAACGGCATCACTTGTGGACGCAGACAGAGCCACCGGATCCGGACTAAGTCGTACTGCTGGCTATCTATTGCGCAGAAAGCATGTGATGCTGAATCGAGAACGTACGATGCTGAGTCAATCGTACCCTCAGGGCAATGCAGTAGACAACGCTCAAGATATCCTCGGCGACATTGATACCGAACTTGATAAAGCAGAACAAAGACTCAATGCCGCCCCGACACCAGCCCACAAAAAAACGCTCGAAGAGAGGAAGAAAATCCTGAGTGCCATGAGCCTCGATATCGATCGCTGCCTTGTTGATATCCTCATTCCATCTGGCGTAAACCTCGAGAAACTATCTCGCATAATTGATGAATATCAGCGACTGATTGATACCAACCTCCTCTGGGTACGTAGTGACAAGCCGGTCACACTATCGGAGATAACTCGGTTATTGACAGTCATAAAACAGATAAAACCTCACCCGGTGGCTGACGTAGTGAACTCATTTTGGAGCAACGTCAAGGCTCGACCGTACCTTGCAATTTCGTTTCTTCTAATCACTCTAGCCGTTGCACTACCGTACAGATTCTTTGTTCGCAAAATCACATGGTTAAGCAGTTCCATAAGCGGGTCTAATGCCATGCGTCTATGGCCCACGATACAAGGAGTCTGCTATACAATCGTCGCCGCTCTCCCGGTGTGGCTTGCGCTGACTGCTATTTCCTGGTTTCTTGGCCACTATGCTGAACCAGAATCAACAGAAGCATCTATTGCAGATGCCATTGGTGTCACCGCATTGGTATTTCTTCCACTTGAAATACTTCGCCAGTTGATACGACCGAATGGAATAGCCTCTGCTCACTTCGGCTGGCCCGACGTGGTCATCAAACCACTTGGACAGGCCGTCCGCCGCTTTGGATGGATCGGGCTCACTCTGGTCTTTTTTGCAACATTCCTTCTTCTGGAACGGTATGTCCACCGTGAGATTTCAGCCCTGGCACGAGTGTTCTTTGCAATTTTGATGGTTTTCATTGCAAGTACCCTCTGGAGCCTATTAGGAAAAAAAACCGGGGTCATCGCAGGGCTTCAAGCAGCTCAGCCAGACAGCCTTCTTGCGAAACTGGCCTGGATCTGGCGGCCACTCCTCATTGCAATTCCAGTTTTCCTTGCTGGACTA
>JBDOMS010000031.1:650-7161 GCA_039831735.1 Pirellulales bacterium | reverse complement strand
AAATGCTGCGGAAGTTCAGGTGCAGATGGATGAAGCTTCCACAATTCCACAGATTATCGATGTCAGCACGCAGGCCATTACCGCCACATTAGGCACGGACTACATGCACAGGAATCAGAAAGTTATTTTCTTTCCTGGTGAAACAGTAAAATCTATTTTTGTTCAGTCGCTTGTCGACCCCGTCAATACGACCGAGGGGCCTGAAACACTCAATCTCATTATTACCCCAGTTGGTGGATCCCCATCTCAACTCACACGAGAAATAATCATCAACGATTATGTTACACCAGTTCCATATAATATCGAATTCAATTTCGATGGAAGTGTTCCATCAAGCGTCCAGTTGCTTTTTGACGCTGCTGCCAAACGCTGGGAAAATGTGATTGTTGGTGATTTACCTGATGTCACCGATCCAACAACGGGTGTGATCATTGATGACCTGCTGATAAATGTCACTGTCAGTTCTACACTTCCAGCAACGACGATTGCTCAAGCAAGCATCGGTGACATTCGTGTTGGAGACACCGGTGTACCTGCCAATGGGGATTGGTCAACGAATGGCCTCCCATATATCGGGAGCATGGAAATCAACGACACCTTTCTAACTGCAGTCGGCCTTCCCAACACGATTGCCCATGAAATGGGTCATGTCATTGGATTCGGAAATCTCTGGGCAGACGACGTGGGAACATTTCAAACAACACTTGTTGCAAACTATGACCCGGCCACAACTGATCCCATCTATATCGGGGAGAACGGTGTTACGGAATACAAACAAATTTTTATCACGGGCAGTACCTCCGTGCCTCTTTACAATGTCGGTACCGTTGGTGACGGAAGTTATGGGGTGCACTGGCGGGATAGTGTCTTCAACAGTCTGACTCCACCGTATGTTGAACTCATGACAGCCAATTATGATGTTGATGGCATCGCAGGGGTTGCTATTCCAGCATATCTGAGTCGTATTACAGTGGGTGTTCTCGACGACCTTGGATATGACGTTAACTATGAAGGAGCTGAATTCTATGTGGCCCCTTCAACATCGAGTAGCCAGGTCACATTATCGAGACCCTCGTCTCCTTCGTTATCTGTACATGCAGGCACCCCATCGCACGGCACGATGATCCAGACACCTATTCTCCCTGTTCTCTCAAAGCCGACGACTCCAACAGCAACTCCTGCACCATCGACAAGAGACCAAGTGGAATCTGCGCGAAGCCGAATCTTTCGCGGTCGTGCGGCAGATGTTCGAAGACTGCCACCACGGCTTACCTTTCCCGATCACAATCCAATTGTTCTTTCGGATAACGATGCATCCCGTGAGTTTGTGTTGAAGAGTTTAGCTGCCAATGAAACAGCTATGACAAATCCGAGAAGCGATCTCCTTCGAAGGTTGAGTTCGCAACAGAAGCATATGTTGATGGCATGGGCGACATTCTCGGCACACCATCAGACGACAGACGACTCGACAACAGAAAGAACATCAGAGACCAGTAAGACGGCTATACCTTTCATCTATCGCCGATAACGCTCCTTATGGTTATTCCACCACGAGGAATGAACCGCAGGAAAGTGTCTCTCCATCCAGCTCGTCACCCACACGATGCGTGTTAATGCCCAAGCGATAATAATCACTCCATTTCCCCGCATCGACATCACGGCGGAGTTCCTTACTTCGTCGAGCTTCAAACACTTCACGAAAGAGTTCTTTTTCTTTGCCGTGAAAGCTATCCCGGCTTGGAACAACACACCGTCGACATCCATGCACGGCTTGAAAATGAAGGTTGCCTATCGAGAACACCCGTGGCTCCAGTGGAGGAAGGTCGGCGTAGGGATCCACCGTCATAGTACTTGGGAGATCCAATAATGAAGGCAAGTCTGATCGAGATGGGCTTGCCAGTGAATCCTCCCAAAAAGGACCACATCCAGTGATCTCAAGATTCATACGAAATCGTCTTCGAACTTCATCAATAGACACTCCAAACCACCGACTCACCTGTTCGAGTGATTCAGTCGCAATACATGTTGGTCCTGAAGCCTCCCGATCATCAGGGAAACCGCCGTGACGCCGTTCTTCGAGCAGGACGTGCATCCCAAGATTGTCAGAAAGCCATTCGCATGGGCCATCCGTCCCTGGTGAAAGCGAAAAGGTTTCTGGATGCTCAAGATTTGACCCATCGTCTCGAGACAGCGTGACAAGTCGATGCTCAAGATCAAACTCTGATCGGATGGTATGAAAGCGAGGTGTTCGCTTCGCATTCACAACACGACCATCCATATCCACAAGCCGCCAGCGGCGATCACCATCAATTGCTCCACATGGCAAAACGCATGCCTCATCAACATCAAACCCATCAAGACTCTTGATAGGAAAAATTGAAATCCGAGTGAGCATAACCTGCGGACTCATGATGATGATACGATACCTTTGCTAGATCAGATGCAGGATATATCTCAAACGGGCCATTACATGCGGAAGTTAAAAGTCTGCCATATGAGACGCAAAAGCCATTGCCCCACCGTTCGGCTTCCAACTTGGATACGAGCCGTGCCCCGCATGCCTGTTGTCACTGCTGCAAATTGCTCATCATCTTCAGGGAGCGACATCATGACTTCGTAACTCGTTGAAATCGGTACTTCTCGACCTGCCTCATCCGTCTCAGTAGGCACAGCACCCCCAGCTTTGACACTCAATCTCTCTGATCCTGTCTCCATATGAGACTCAGAGATTTCATCAACAGTTCCAGAAAATGTTCGCCATGGAAACGCATCGATCTTCAGATCGATCTGCTGACCGATTTCCACAAACTCCACCTCCGTTTGATCAACCACGATGACGGCTTCAAATATCTTTGGATCGCCAACCATGCAAAGGACTGTTCCTGGAGTATATGTTGCTCCGATGTTCTGCTCATCCAATGGATTGCCCGTCCATACCGGCAACTTTCCTGAAGGATCATCCTTTTTTTCAACACTGATAGCAGGCAACACAACACCAGAGCGTGGTGCGGTAAGAATAAGCTCTGATCGATCTCTCCTTTTTTTGACAAGTTGCTCATCAATGCTCTTGAGTGCTTCTTCCACAGTTCGAATTTCACGACCTGCAGCCGAATCGGTGAATCGCTCACGAATGAGATTGTCGAGCCTTGTTTGATATTCAGCGCCCTTTCCCTCCAGATCAGCTATCGCTAAATCAAGGTCGATACTCGATAACCTCGCTAATTCATCACCTTTCTCAACCCGATCACCCGGCTTGATACTAAGCACATCCACTCGCCCAGGAACCGTGACATATACCGTTTCTTCACCACGTGGTCGGATTTCTGCTGCTGACCACACACGCTGTGGCAACGGGAATAACGCAATGACAGCTGCAATCATTCCTGCAACCACGATCGTTGATATCACATTTGTAGCCTTCACTTCATCTCGCCTCCCAGGCACATTCAAGAACTTGATCATCCCGTGCAATGGCCGAAATACCAACCCCCATAAGGCAGCCCCGGCCATCACTTGACCAATCACCTCGAGCCGGTAGGGCTTGAACACATTCCAGACAAACAAAAATATGGAAAGCGTGACAAACCACATGTAGATACTGGAGGCAACCGCATAGAGGGCAAACAAACCTCTTCGACGTTGTGGCAAAAATGGATCTTCCGGTTGCTCAATACCAAGACACCATCGACTTGTGATCCGACTCAGAATGGTTGTGGCCTTCTGACGTAAGTTTGGGATTTCAAGAAGATCGGAAAGAATGTAATAGCCGTCATACCGCAAAAGAGGATTTGCATTGAAGAGAATTGTGGAAACACTTGATACAAACATGACGTCGAGGCAGAGCTGATTGAATATCCCTGGATGTGAATACCACCACAGCCATGTCGCAATAGAGGCGATGATGACTTCTACATACATTCCAGCGGCACCAATCGCAGCCCGCTTCCATTTATTTGGGAGCATCCAACTGTCTGATACATCACAGTAAAGGCAGGGCGTGAGGACAAGCAGCATGACACCCATCTCATGACACTCACCACCATAATTCTTACACGAAAGCCCATGTCCAAACTCATGAATCACTTTCGTCACGCCCAAAGCAATCGCAAGATATAGCCAATTACCTGCTGCAAAAAACTGATGAAACTCGGGGAGCTTTGAGCGAAAGACATCGAAATTCACGAGGACAAGTAGAAGTGCACTGGCTGCCAAGACTGCTGCTGGAATCATTGCAGTGGGTGAAAAAAGCCACCCCAACCACGGGTCGAGTCGGTTGAGAATACGGTCCGGGTCAATGCCACGAAATCGCAAGGCCATCACATTCGATATCCATGCAATCCACTGCTTCCAGATACGCTGTCGCCTCTTTTCAAATAGCTGAGGCCCCTGACCTGGCCTATCACCAATGACAAGACCCGATCGATGGAGCGTCGATACAAACCGTGCAAGTTCTTCCGCGGTAATTCGCCGAGGAGGAAATTTTGCCTCAAACTGATCCTTCAGCCCATCAAGACTGATGTTGCCATCAAGCATGTCGAGGAGCGCATACTCTTCTGGCCGAAATCGAAAATAGTGCAGTGAAATTGGATCCTTCACAACAAACCAAGCCTGCCCCTGATATACCTGCCGATTCATAAGGATGTCACCACGCCGCTTCAACCCAATGGGGCGCGTTGTGCTGGAACGAAAGGCATCAGCAGCTGTAGACATGATTTGAAAAGCAATTGCCCATACTAGTTTTTACGCACAGGTAACAATGGATTTTTAGCAGAATGAATGGTCATTCGTGCAGACTGGCCAGCCCGAAGAACCCATTGCTTTGACTGAGAATTTTGCCGATTACTTACTTCTGCCACCACTCGAAAATTATTACCAGCCTGCACCAAGGGACTCGTAAAAACAATTCGACCATCAAAGGATTCACGTTGACCACCAGCTAACTGAACCTCAACCGTCACAGGACGATCTCGAACGTCTTCCGCATTCCACTGCCTCGCATTCACAAACCCTTCAACCCGTAGCTTGTCTGTGCGCACAACATGAGCCAAAGGATCGCCTGGTTGCATCCACTCTCCCTCATGAGGAAAAATCTGAACAACGACACCGGCAAGTGGAGACTTAATGAGGCGACGGTCAATTGCATTGACAGCTGCCTCTAGCTCAACACCCTTACTTGTCGCAGCAAGCTTGTTCATCTGCTGTTCCAATTGAGCCTGTTCTATCTGCAACTCTCCTTTTTTATGATTAAGCCTCAGCCGCTCTCGTTCAACTTCTGTGACACTATTAGGAACTTTTGAGTGTGACTCAAGAGCTTTCTGATGCTCAGCCTCAGCAACTTCTTCGGCAGCGATGGAATACCGTATATCGACGTCACTTTGTGCTCGTGCTTTCGCCTGATCATGCTCTGATCGAGCCCTTCTCATTTCCATTTGAGCTTGATCATCATCGATCTTCGCAATCACCTCATCTCTTGCAACAACATCACCTTCACGGATACCAAGGCTCACCAACACCCCCCCCTCACGCGCTGGTACTTTTGCCTCCTCCACCAGTGACACGAGGCAATTTTCCAATATTGGCTCAGCAGGTGCCTCCTGCGCCTGCGCGAACACGCCACATGCCAACACGGCATTGCCTACTAACAGCGACAGAAAACCCACCACATATTTTACTGACATAGGCGACACCCTCTCCTACCAGATTCGGAAAAAGACCTGTGTTTGAATAAACGCAAGCACGTCATGAAACCAGACAAACCCCAGAGACCGTTTGCCACAATTGATTCTTGCTGTGACAGAGGCACCGGCCCCAAGCTCTTCTTTTTCATGGCGCGAAGGATCAATCGTTATGCGCACCAGCACGGTATTCCCCTGCTCACCACGCACCTCAGCCTGCTCATGAATCTCCTTCACTGAGCCATAATGGCGCGTACCAGGATCTGTCGCAAGGATATAGTCAACTTCCAACTCTCTTCCCGTCTGCTGAGCCTCTTGCATCGCACGATTCACATAGCCCAGCCGATCATCGGGCATATGCACCTCGAGTTCCCATGGGCCGGTTTTATCTGCTACCGTCATCAACACCTGCCCCTTCTCAACGGGTCGCAACAAGAGTCGGTCACGGACCTGCCAGGTCACAATAACACCATCAATGGGGCTGCGAACCTCTAAATCCTTTTTCTTTTTTTGATACAGCAAAAGCTGTGTTTCTAAACTTTCAATTTCCCGCTCAAGTTGCGCTGCTCTTCCTGCCATTCGGGCCTGCTCATCGGCTGATATCCGATTTTCTTCGAGCATCGCACGACGCGTCGCAACGAGCTGCTCCTCACTTGAGGCTTTTCGACCTAACACATCTGTAATGGCGACTTCAAGATCCGTGTTCCGGAGGACGGCAAGCAACTGATCACCACTGACTTCCACCCCATGATCAAGACTCGTTTCCAACCGCTCAACAACCCCTTCAATTTCTGCAAAGACATCCCGACGATGCACTGGCTCAAGTGTACCCTTCC
>JBDOMS010000031.1:0-640 GCA_039831735.1 Pirellulales bacterium | reverse complement strand
AGGAATGAAGATCAGGGCCACAATAACAGCAACGACAATACAACTGGCCAACACAGTCTTCGGAAGATTCCTCGCGGTCGTGAGAGCGCGGGTTTTACCAAGTAGGTTGAGCACGGAATACAAAGGCAAACTGACATGGTCAATCGCATTGGAGAGCGCGACTTTCCCATGCTCTGCCACAAGTTCCACTCGAGCTTTTTTGCCACCGTCAAACGAGTTGGCCGTAAACCACTCTGCCACTAATGCTCCAACTGGCTCGGTTCGCTCTTTCGATGCCGCTTCCGCTTTTGCGACCGCGACAGCATCGACTCCACCAGGCTTTACAACTGGCGTGAGGGGAGGCTTTTCAAGAGGAATAATCGCAAGAGCGGTGGCGTGAGACTCATCAATGTAGTTTTCCAACTCCTCTTCAATCTGAGGAGGCAACTCGCGAGAGGAATCAGGATGCCAAAGCGGATCTCCAGCCTTGGCTACAACCCGCACCAATGCTTCTATGGACTGAACCGCTGTTGCACGGCGCTCCACTGACTCCTGGCCACTCACTGCTTCGAGACGAAGCCGATTCCGACGCTTCCGCACCAGGACACTCACTCGGTCGCACCCAATGATTCTTCTTGATTCATTTGCAAGCACGAAGGCC
>JBDOMS010000470.1:0-1729 GCA_039831735.1 Pirellulales bacterium | reverse complement strand
CAACACTGTGGTCTCG
This sequence comes from Pirellulales bacterium, assembly GCA_039831735.1. GTDB lineage: Bacteria > Planctomycetota > Planctomycetia > Pirellulales > UBA1268 > CACORA01. Next base: position 1,713 of record JBDOMS010000470.1, on the reverse strand, counting down.
CTCAGAACATCAGGGGATCGCAACAACTTCTCCGAATCCAATGACGGAATCTGTATCTCAATAATTGCTGGCTGAAAATCTGGATTGAGAAGTGTCCTGCGCTTTCCATCAGGAGTCTCTACCTTGCCATTTGGACCACGATCCGTAATGGACCAGAAGCAAAGCTGGCTGCGTGATGGCACCACAACAAGATCACTTAACCCACCGAGCTGAACCGGGATGTCGCCTTCCCTATCTGGATTCGCAGCTGTGATCTCAATGGGTGGCAGAATTGCCATCGCCTGCACGCGCACATCACCTGAAATTGAAACCATTTCGTTGGCTGACGCAATTGAAAAAAGACCGATAAGACAAACTGCGGTCGCAGTACAAATGACCGCGACCGCAGCATGGATAACGATATTGAGTTTCATAGTTATCTAAAAACTGAAATGAAATCTCAGGCCTACTGCGTGACGATTGGCTCGCCGGTGCTGCTGCCACGACAGGTAATCATTGCAGCAAAGACCTCGAGGTCGACACTCTCAGTGACGGACCGCGTTGATCCATCCATCATGGTCATGTTCATCGTTCCAGGATGAAAGGAAAATGCTTCACCATCATTGATTGCACCGAATGGCACATTGCCAGCACAACTTTCGCATTTATCTCCATTGGTATCAACGCCATGAAGCTTGAAAGGACCAAGTGAATCGGCCCATCCTATGCACTGGTTCGTATCACCGTTTGGGGCCTTACTTCCCTTTCCCTTATAGGTATCGGGGCGACTTGCACACTCGACAACACAGATGGTCTTGGATGTACCGTCTGAAATAATTTGAATTGTTGTCTCTTCATCTTTTACAAGTGCTCCACGGGCTGCTGCCTTATTGGCTTTTTTGTAAGGATCATCACCAGAACTATGGTTGGCAAATACTTTATCCTTTACGCCAGTGAACACCTCATAGTCACAATACCCAAGATCATCTGGATCCATGGATATTGCAGCTGAGTCGGAATCTCGACTTGGCCCGTCAACAGCATTGTACCCACCACTTGCAGGCATGGCTGTTGGGCATCGGAACACGGATGGGCTGGCAGAAAGCACCGTCGCATTCTGTTGCCACCAGTTTTGGCTAAAGTCATATTGATCCATGATGTTGCCTTCCTCGAGGTTCGCCAACACAAAAGCTCGCCACGAGTGCTCGGTACGACTTGGATTTCCCTTGGGTGGTTTCGGGAACTTACTGGTATCTGCTGAATCAATGGTGTAACAGGCAGCAGGAAAATACTTCATAGAATTTTCGTAATTGTGCAGGGCCAACCCAAACTGACGCATATTATTTGTGCATGAAGCTCGTCGAGCGGCTTCACGAGCAGCCTGAACAGCGGGGAGAAGAAGTCCAATCAACACACCAATAATGGCAATAACGACAAGGAGCTCAACCAGCGTGAATCCACGGCGGGACGTTGGTCTGCAAAAGCCTGATTGGGGAAACGAAAAACGCATAGGGATGATCCTTTCCTTTTGTTGCGTATCAATCAATCAATCAATCAATTTACTGAAAATTACGTATTAGTTTTTGGATCTCTCTTGAGATCGACGCGTAGGATGCACAGATCACATGAGTCTCTTATGAGCCCTTTGTGAGAATTCGATGAGCGACTGAAAGAGCCTTTTTTTATGGGAGAAAATACGGAAAACAATATTTCCAAACCTGCTCTTCTCCCATT
>JBDOMS010000278.1:0-7179 GCA_039831735.1 Pirellulales bacterium | reverse complement strand
CTCTGTCTGACGAAGTTGTCTCAGTGACCCCTGTGCCTGCCATTTGAGATCAACATTACCACGGACACCAGCCACAACATCACACGTGTCCTGAGGAAGCGGAAGCACTTGCGGGAGGAGCGCTGTAAGACGTTCTGAACAGTCAAGTGCTGTTATGCGACCGGAAACATCAAAGTGCTGTGAGCCTGGAGCAAACCTTCCCTCTATGGCCGCCTTTACAAAAAACTCACCCGCAAGGCTGCCATTAATGATCGCCCATCCATCTTCTTCATCTGGCATGAATGTGAGATCTACTTCTCGTATAAAAAACTGCTGTTTGATACGAGTATCTTTGATCTTGAGTTCTCCATCCTCAATTGTCACCGGAATGACTTTGCTAGAATTTCGGGTGACAAATAAATCATTCGTTGTCCATCTGCCATCATCACGACAGGCAGCCGACACAATAGGGCGACGAATATACACAGCAGTAATTTGAGGAATTCCTGATGCTAGCTTCGTAAGATTCGTGCTGCACTCGAGTCGAATCTCATCAATACTGATAAGTTGTTGAAATGCATCAGGTAGCTGAGGATCAGAGAGTGAAACGCCTTGGACAACAATACCCTCACCTTTGACAAGCCTGGCGCCTTTCACTTTTACGATGAGCCCTGGAAACTCATTCATGAGATGAGCTTGGACTTTGGTACGAATAACGTCATCCAGTTGGTTCAAACCAATCATTCCCGCTGCCAGAACGCCTGCAACCGTCACTGGTACAGCCCAGCGCACGAGAGTCCACAGCGAATTGGTGACTACGTTCACGATGAAGAAACAACCTTCTGGACCTGAAAATAATTGGCGTTAACCACCCCAGAAATGGGGCTAGGACACTACGTGGCAGGCATCAAAGGGTCAACCCACAGCCAAATCTGCCTCCTCACCATTAGTTTCTAAAACTTCACCATTTCCGTATATCACGAAGGCTTGCTATAGTTCCCAATTCATAAGTCTGTTTTGACATAAGGGGTGAAGCATGCATGCAGAAAAAATGAGTCACAATTCAGAACTATCGGGAGTTGCTCCCAATGCCTACCGCCTACTCTGGGCTGGATTCATGGCCATTTTGGCAGCAGGTGTGGGTTTTGCCATTCGTGGAGGCATTTTTGACAACTGGCAGTCAGAGTACGGTTTTACCGGAGCTCAGCTAGGCGCCATTGGGGGTGCCGGGTTTTCTGGCTTTTGTTTTGGCATCATTGTGGGTGGAATGCTGTGTGACCGATGGGGATATGGCAAGTTGGTTGTGATCGCTTTTCTCTGCCATGTTCTCTCCGCATTTGTCACATTTGCCGCAGCAGGTGATTCAGCATATCAATTTCTGTTTTGGGGGATGTTTATCTTTGCATATGCCAACGGAACCTTAGAGGCTGTAGCAAACCCGCTCGTGGCGACTCTTTTTCCAAATAACCGTACTCACTTTCTAAATATCCTCCATGCATCATGGCCCGCAGGGCTGATTTTGGGAGGAGCTCTGGGGTGGGTTCTCGATGACATGCTTCAAATTCATTGGAAGTATCAACTCGCCCTTTATCTCATACCTACACTTCTTTACGGCTTTATGTTTCTAAGTCAAGAATATCCAAAATCTGAAGCTTCCCAAAAGGGGCTGCGACTTGGCGAGATGCTTCAAGAAGTTGGCCTTCTTGGTGGATTAGTGGTCTGCTTTTTGCTCGCGCTTTTCTTTGCTGATTCTGTATTCAAACCAATCACTGGGAACGTGGAAAGTGCTCGGTATCTTGGATACGGTATTGGTGGTGTCCTGTTGGTTGGAATGGGGGTAATGACCCGGTTTTCCACAGGATCAATTTTGATGTTTGTGCTTTTTGTTACCCACGCTTTAGTTGGTGCTGTAGAACTTGGTACTGATCAATGGATTCAGAATATAACAGGAAACATTCTTACATCTCAGGAAGGGAAAATACTATTTGTATGGACCTCTGCCGTGATGTTTGCACTTCGATTTTGTGCTCACTGGATTGAAAAGAATCTCAAGCTTTCTCCTATCGGCCTCCTTTTTGTCTGTTCTATTTTGGCTGTTATAGGGCTCAACATGGCAAGTACAGCTGAAGCTTTCCTAGGCGCGATGTTCGCGTTGACCATCTATGGAATTGGTAAAACATTCTTTTGGCCAACCATGTTAGCAGTCGCTTCAGACCGATTCCCAAGGACTGGCGCTGTCGCAATTAGTATTATGGGAGGCATTGGCATGATGTCTGCGGGCCTGATCGGTTCACCAGGCCTTGGGTATGCAAAAGATCGTTTCGCAGCGGAGCATGCAAAAGAGGTCTCCTCCGACCTCTACAACAAGTACAAGGCTGATACTCCAAGTAGTTTCTTGTTTTTCAAGGAAATTAATTCGCTTGATGGAAAAACCTTGGAATCACTGAAGGAAAAGGAAAAGAACAAGGAAAAACTTAGTTCCGCCGAAGTCCAGATACTCAAGGCTGATCAGGATGGAACCCGCCAAGTTCTCAAGGCCGACTCATTTATTCCAGCCACAATGGCTGCCGTCTACCTAATTCTAATGCTGTATTTCAAGAGCATTGGAGGATACAAGCCTGAAACAATTGATCCTGAACACATTACTGGCGGCACGCCGGGGCCTTCTGAAGCCTGATGGTAATTTCCGGCCGAGCTGAGGCGATGTACTCAGCTCGAATACCAGACGGTAAATCAAAGGATGTATTTTTTTTGCTGCTGTCTTTGATAAGACCCACAAGTTTCTTGTAGTGTTGCATTGTCATATCTCGACGAGGCCAGTTTTCTTTCCTCCAAAGTTGAGCAAATACTTCATGCACTAAAAATGGATCCAGCCCTCGAAGTGGCTCCAATCGGATACGTATCTTACCATCATCAGCACGGGTAACGTGATTCTCTAAAATAACATCTGCCGCACTGGCTAATGCTGCCGATACGCCAGCTGCATGTGAGCCAAGGCGCACAATTGCTTCCGTCGCGGAAGGGTAAGCACCCTCTTCACAACTTTTGATTATCTCATGCCTTAAGAAATTCCTACTAAATCGTATATCTGTATTCGACTCATCTTCTCGCCAGGATTGTCCAATTGACAAAAGCCATTCGTGAATCACCTCCTTCCGCATATGGAGCAAAGGGCGAATGATGGAAATTCCTTCACATAGTTCACGTGCTGCTGACATGCCCGCCACCCCAGCGATCCCTGTACCTCGAAGTATACGATGAAGAATCGTCTCAGCCTGATCGTCAGCAGTGTGTGCAACAGCCACACATCGACTGCCTGTCTGATACGCTACATTTTCAAAAAACTTATAACGTAGTTCTCGAGCACGCCCTTCAATACCCAGCCCATGAGATCCTTTCTGGTCCAAAATATTGATTTTTTGACAGATGCATTTTAGCTCTAACCGCTTTGCCATAGACACAACGAACTCACGATCACCACTAGCCTCACTCCGCAAGTCATGCTCTCCATGAGCAATAATAATTTCAGCAGAATGGCAATCTTTTGATCTGAGTTCCACCAGCCCAAGGAGAAGCGCAGTGCTATCTGCTCCTCCAGATACTCCAACAACAATCGGAGAGTCACATTCATGAAGAACTGCCATCGCAGCCTCGAGTTCACTCAGAAACATAATGGATGACCCAAGCGTGCTCATTGCTGAACTATCTCACTTAAGAATACTCACGTATGAATACGAAACACTGTAGCGTACCGTCTGATTTGCTACTTCGGGAATGACGCCGTCGGTTTAAGGCCTTTTTTATGCCCTGAAGCGGGATTGAGCCACAGAAGCCGTCTCGATACCCTCCACACTCTTTAGAAAAGGTGCTCCCTCGAGGATTCGCTCATGAAATACGACTCCCACTTACAACATCGCTCGTTCTTTGCGGCGTTTGCATCCCTAGTCGCAATCACTCTGGGAGGCTGCTCTACTCTTGGTACAATCGCCTACTTAATTCAGCCAAATGATATTCCTCCTGAATATGGTGAACTTCGAGGAAAACATGTAGCTGTCGTGTGTCGGCCAATTGTTGAGTTACAGTTTAGTGACGCAGGATCTGCGCGTGAACTTGCGGCCACTGTCGGATCGCTCATCAGACAAAATGTCCGAAAGGTAAAAATTATCAGCCAACAAGAAGTGGCTCGATGGATCGATGAAAATGACTGGATTGACTACGGAACTCTTGGAAAGGCTCTCGATGCCGACATCGTTGTTGGTATCGACCTTGAACAGTTCAGAATTCATGAAGGCACAACTCTTTTTCGGGGACGTGCATCAGCGATCGTTCGAGTCTTCGACGTGAATGAGAATGAAATGGTCTTTGATCGGCATCTTGAGGACTTCACCTATCCCGGAAATGGTGGAATTCCATCGACCGACCGGTCTGAATCACAATTCCGTGCGATGTTTTTACAGATATTTAGCCGACAAGTCGCGAGGCTATTTCACTCCTACGATAGCAGAACATCGTTTGCTGAGGAAAACCTGAGCCTCTAACACTAGACATTTTTCAAGTTTCGGCGAGGCTTTGGCGGAGCAAGCATCTTTTTCTTGTCATCCTGTGGAGCATTTGGATTGTTGTTGTTGTTTCCTGCTTTCATGGTTGGGTTATTGACCCCAGTATGTCGCTCTTCCCAGCGATATCCGATAGGATTCTCAAGTTCCTTTTCAGCGATCAAAGCCCATGGCGTACCAGGGTGATCTGCAACAACACGCTCCAAAAATTCCTTCGCCTGAGCAGCCATTTTTTGTGTGCGAGAATCGACTCCTGTTACATCATCTGCTGGCACAAGCTCCCACGTATCGCTTTTTTCATTCTGAAACTTCATCCCTGCTTTTGCCTGCCCCAGCATGCTATTATAGGCATACGTTCTCACCTTGAGCGCAAGAATCCGACCCATTGCCAAATCATATCCTGCCTGCCAACGCTTCTCTTCGATTTTTGGACGATCAACGAGTCCTTGCTGCAAGGAGGCATAGATTGGATCAATTTGATTGAGCAAAATGGCGGCATCTCTTTGCGCCAAGCCTAGCAATCGAACAAGGTCTCCATCATTCTTTCTGGGAAAAGTCAACGTCGGAAGTTCCATGGGCTTTACTTCCGACTGAGCGGCCACACCAACAAGAGCTTTTTTTGCCCGATTCTTTGATAGCAAACCATCTATCTCGTTCTTAGTGAGATAATCCGGTCGATATGCCTGCATGACCTCTGGGTCGAAAAAGTACCTAATCTGAGACGACATGGCTGCGACGTCACGATCACTCACTCGCCCTTGTGCATTTCGATTTGGATGGACAGCAAAGTAAATACCCCCAGTTGCCGCGGTAAGTTTACAAAGACTGAACGGGCCAAAACCTGAGTCGATTGCTTCACTCCTAAATTTCCCGGAACGAATCTTCAATATCTCCGGGTATAACGTCTCTGGACCTTGCTCTACGACGGCCCATTGTTCAGTTTGATCGTAGTTGGGATCCGGCTCAACAAACTTCATCTTCACCTGACGCTGGCCAAATGGTGATGGCACACCCACAACATACACAGGGATGCCCAACTTTTGACAATAGGACGTTGCTTGATCAGCTTTCTCTTCATCATTTCCTACTTCATCTGTAAATACAACAATCAATACATTTTGCCTGGGAGTGGCACGACGAAATCGCCACCCCTCTTGAGCTGCACTACCGATGGCCGTGAATGTATTTTCAATACCCGACTCATCGATTTTGATCGAGCGGATTGCATCAACGACCTGCTTACAATCGGTCGTTGGTTCCTTGGTCATAGGATTGACACTTTTTCCATAGCCAACCACCATATTGAGAAGCTGCTTACTCTTTGCCCCACCATGGGATACGCCCAATTCATCGAATACTCTCTCAAGTCGTGAAGCAATTTCTTCTCGTTGAGCTGCAAGACTCACTGACTGATCAAAAAGCCAGAACACAACAGTTTTACGACTTCGTTGTTCGAGATAACCATTGATTTCAGCAGCAAGTCGATCCACTGCTCCAGAAGCTCCGGTTGTACCAACACCGCTTATCGCACCTTTTATCACTATAGATTCATTGAGTGTTTTCGCTGTGGGCATAAGATCCAAAGGTTGTACAAAAAGATCGACGTCCTGATCTGTTACGGTCTCAACCGACGTTACGACAACATCTGATATCTCTGGAGCGACTGCCTCTGCCATCTCAGCAGCATGATTACTATCTGCACCAACTTCTTCTGCGCGTTCGTCGGACACGACAACATCTAATGCCTCAACAACAACAGGGGCTTCAAATGGATCCTGAGTAAGAATAAGCCGCTCAAGTTGCGGCAGAGGCGGATCAAGTGCTACAAACGCTAATGCAAGTAACACGGCAACATGCAAAACGAGGCTGACGGCCCATGCAGGCGCAGCTGAGGCCCCAGATGCTGTTAAGTCCTGATCTTGCTCTGCAGATAAGTCACCCTGACGATCGTCAACCATAATACACCTTAGTCGGAAAACATTTCACATTTCAAAAAGTGGTCTTTTTCAAAAAGTTGCAACGCATGACTCGCTACAATAGTTTATCGTATTGAGGTTTTTCTACCGACAGATTTTTTGCCACCATGTCTCAAAATTTAGCAAGATCGGGCTTTCCCACGTCTAAATGGCTGTTTTCTGGTGCCTTTGTCCATATCACAGCTCACATATTTATGTGTCTTAGCTCGGTCACTTTGGCAGAGGATGACGTTTTGCCTCCTGAGCAAATATCCCTCAAAACCTCTGACAACGTCTCTCTTGCCGTGTGGTACTACCCCGTCGCGAAAGACCTTGTGCCAAAGGCGACCGTTGTAGTGATCCATGACTTCGGTGGCTCACATGAGACAGTAGAACCTCTCTCTCTTGGTTTACAGTCTTCTGGCTATGCAGTTCTAACTCCAGATCTTCGTGGACATGGCGAAAGTCAGATGACGCGAAATGGTAGAAATGTTACCTCCAAAACACTTCGAAAACCCGATGTACTTGCGATCACTGCATCAACTGGTGGCCGAATTCGACAGCAAGCCCGTGCACGTGGTGACCTTGAAACAATTTATCAATGGATCGACAAGCAATCCGTTAGTGAAAACCTTGATAAAGCTCGACTCTGTGTTGCTGGCTGTGGTGATGGAGCCACACTCGGCGCC
>JBDOMS010000437.1:0-1733 GCA_039831735.1 Pirellulales bacterium | reverse complement strand
ATAGTGAAACTTGTCTCAGGTCGAATTTCTAGTAATTCAAGACCAGAGTAACGAGAGCGTTTTTCAGGTCTGGAGGGTCTGCGAGGTGGGTATTGTGAGACAGCCTGTGCAATTGCTTTGATGTGATCAGGAGTTGTACCACAGCAGCCTCCGACCACGTTGAGCCAGCCTTCTTCAGCAAACTCACCAAGAACAGATGCCATCATCTCTGGTGTTTCGTCAAAGCCTCCTAAGGCATTTGGCATACCGGCGTTGGGATAACAACTGACAAATCGCGGTGTGATGCGTGAAAGATTTGCCAAATGCGTCCGGATCTTCTCCGGACCCAACGCACAGTTAATCCCGGCACTAATAAGGTCAAAATGCGAGAGACTCTCCCAGCAGGCTTCAACCGTTTGAGCAGAAAGTGTGCGCCCGCCCTCAAAAACAGTGAAAGAAGCCATGACTGGAATACGAATACCAGTGTCGATGAACACTTGCTCTATTGCGTACAGACAGCTTTTGAGCACTAACGTATCAAAAGCTGTCTCTGCCAAAATGAGGTCAACACCTCCCTCCAGTAATGCTTCGACTTGTTCACGGTAGCATGCCACCATTTCGTCAAATGTGACATCGCGATGCCCAGGATCAGCGACATTACCTGCTATCGATAGTTGCTTATTTGTCGGCCCGATTGAACCTGCAACAAAACGGGGCTGTCCAGGACTCTTGGCTTCAATGGTTTCAACTGCCTCGCGGGCAAGCCTGGCTGCCGTGAGGTTGATTTCTCGTGTCCGATCACCGAGCCCAAAATCACCGAGTGCAACCCGAGTTGCACCGAAAGTATTTGTTTCAACAATATCTGCGCCAGCATCGAGATAGGCAGCATGAATGCCCCGAATAGCGTCCTGTTGTGTAAGGGTGAGAATATCAATGCAATTCTTCAAGTCTTTGGGGTGATCATGAAAAAGGTCACCACGAAAGCCCTTTTCATCGAGGCCAAGGGCATGAACCATTGTTCCCATAGCCCCATCCAGCACGGCAATTTTTTCAGAGAGTAGTTTGTGGAAAAGATTCCCGCGATCAACTGTTTTTGAACTCGGCATCAGATGTCTAGTGAAAAATAGGGAATGGAGGGCTAATTTGAACGAAAAGTTTCTAAATCATAGACAAATAGGGTATGCGGGCATACTGCAAAAGCATTGTGGGCAGACGGGAAAGATTGTGAAAGGTTGGTGCTTCTAGTCCCTGCTGCTGATGAAGATCGTAGCTCAAGCAACGGGATGCGGTCAGTCGATCGAATATAGGTACAAGGAGGTCACTGTGAAGGTTATTGCTCGATTTCCTGCTTGCCCAGAAAGCAGAATCTCTACAGCGTCGGCTAAGCGCTCGTCTCCTACTCGGTCAGACCGCACTCAGGTTCAAGGCAGAAAAGCTTTACATCGTCCTGTTTCGCAACATGTTAAGAAATCTGTATTTCCTGCCCGTTCGGTCACTTTACTTGCAATTATTGCTGCAGGCATTTGGGGTTTGGCACTTCGTAATGAATGGGTGGAAAACAGTACAGATGCCGACAGTATCAAATCATCAACGCAACGGCAGCCTCATTGGGTTGCTCGTGAACCTCGCTCTAAAATCTTAAGTCAAGGAGTACGTAGTGAGTAGGCAATCCTGCGTGAGCAAATGGGCTTCTTCGGACGTTGTGGATAACGCATTCCTTCGAAGAACACATGGTGTTGAAGCCAGCCGCAGTG
>JBDOMS010000454.1:0-1734 GCA_039831735.1 Pirellulales bacterium | reverse complement strand
CCTTAGACTGGAAATCATTTTTCATAGGTGAAATTCAGGTTAGCACAGGTGTGATATGTTTTGGACTCATAGCATCGTCGTTGCGTGAAGTGATAGGGAGGTTGGCGTGGTCTCGAACATATCGAGGAAGTGTTGTAGAGATGAAGCGTGTGTCGGGTGCTTCTTTTACCTACTAGTTAACATGCTGAATCAAGCAAATAGACCAAGTCTCCCTATGGCTTGGTTTGGTAATCAGCAATATTTTTTTTCGAGATCTCCCAAAGCCGATCCATCTCATTGTCGATAGTTTCAAGCACTTCCGGCCGGCGACTGGTTAGGTCATTGCCAATAGAAACTATTTTCTCTTTTATCAATTTGCCGTGCAAATCGACACCCCAATCTGGCTGGCCAATGTCATCGAGAAACCATTGAAGCTTATTATGCGATATTAGTGAAAGTATTGGCGTCTGACATCCAAATGGAATCATTTGAGAGTGTCCGCGCATTCCGACGGCAAGCAAAGGTTCACGATACGCTTGCATAATCTCAAGTGTGCTTTTGTGGCTCAGATCAACGAATTCATAATTCACATCAGCTTCTTCTAAACAGTCGAGCATTGCGTTATCAGCTTCGTAATGCGAGAAATACTTTATTCTGCAATCGAGTGTGTGGGCGAGTTCTTTAATTCCGTCAGCAATTTCTCGCAGGATCTGTTTGTCTTTTCCCCGGTAGCGTAGGTCTGCTCGGTCAAAGGCGCAGTTAAGTGCTATAAAAGTTTTTGAGTTAAGATTTGGGATCTCAAAATACTCTTTGTAAAGCTTGGCCAGGAAGGTTGTCATGCATGGCTGGAAACGCACTTTGTCATGCAACGAAGAAGGGAGATACTCTCGGACGGCATTCACGCTTCCGTTGTTTCTGAGTCCGACAAAGGAAGCCATGTCAGCGAGTACGGCAAGGTTTTTTCGAAAACAATCTGAAAAGTCTGGTTGACCACGGAACCGATTGTATCCAACCGCATACACGCATGTAGGTACATTTATCTGTCGTAAAAGATCTGAAGGTATGGCCCACTGCCATCCACTGATATCATTAGCATTCGTGTCGCGCAGGAAAAGCCCGCCTCCGCCAATAATGAGCCCGTCGCATTTGTTGATTTTCTCAATGACCTTTTTGTCGACGGGTGAATGTGCGTGAATGGATTTCCATTTGCGCTCACCTAGTTCACTTACAAAAAGATCTCTCAGAACAGCTGGAAGAAGGATGTCGCCAGCGTTGCTTCCCTGGCCAGTGAATGATGCTACGTGACAAAAGACTTGTCTGTCCTCATTGTTAGGCAGCAAGCAGACGGGCTCCCAAGAGGGAGCAGTGTTGCGGCTGCCTGTAAACTTCCTCCGTATTCGTTTAATCTCCCTCGATAATTTCCTGGCCAGAGTAAGCCGCTCCTGTTGCTGGGGGTTTTTGGTGGAGCGTAGATCGCCACCATGATCTGTTGATTGGTCACCTTCAAGATCGCTTTTTACAAAGTTTTTTCCAACCTGCTTTCTCCCAACCAGAACAGTTTCCCAGCATTCGGAAAAGGCCGATCCGTCGAATGTCCAGTCCTTCTTGTTGCCCCAGAAACCACGGATGGCCCCATGCCGAACATATCCAGTGAAAAGCGTTTCGAAGTCTCCGGAGCGTTCAAAAAGATACTGAAGCCCTGTGTGTGAAAACCGGTATGTGTCTAGAGGGGATGGATGAAACCTCCATGAAAAC
>JBDOMS010000058.1:0-7193 GCA_039831735.1 Pirellulales bacterium | reverse complement strand
GACAATTTTCTGCATGAACAACATTCCGAACAAGTTTCATATACAGTGCAGATGGGCGCTCTAAGCATGCCTGTGAAAACCCACCAACAACTTTCGGGCATTCTGAAAAGTTGCTTTTTGGATTGCCAGGATCTTCACGCTCAGGGGAATAAGCAAGATAAAAGTCTTTACCAGCAACAAGACCACTTTCTTTTTCCAGAATTGGCTTTACAACCTCTTCGGTCGTCCCAGGATATGTTGTTGACTCTAGAACAATGAGTTGACCTTCACGCAGATGCGGCGCAATCGCTTTTGCAGTTGCTACGACGTATGAAAGATCTGGTGTGCGGTTGATTGTCAGTGGTGTTGGCACGCAAATCAGCACAGCATCAGCTTGAGCAGATTGCGAGAAGTCTGTTGAAGCAGTGAACACATCACGTTCTCTCGCTTTCTTCACTTCGTTATCAGAAATATGCTTAATATAGGAAGTGCCAGATTGAAGACTTTTTACCTTCGTTTCATCAACATCAAGGCCAAGGACCCGTGAGCGGGCTCGTGAGAATGCAAGACATAATGGGAGCCCAACATACCCAAGACCAATAACAGCTACTTCGTGTAATGACTGTTCTAACGTCGGGTTGTCTTCACCAACAAGACGAAGACGATTGCCGTGTGCTCCGCGCTGGCTGGTAATAGAGGCATCTACAACGGGTGTATTCATACGGGCATGTGCGTTCATGAATGCTATGCAGCTTTCTTTTTAGACCTAGTATTGTTATGTATTTGATGGTACTTCAAATACCATTCCACAAAATTGGCAATGCCATTCTCGATCGTTGTCGAAGGCTTAAAGCTGACAGCCTGCGCAAGTGCTTCTACATCTGCATAGGTTGCTGAGACATCTCCTGGCTGCATTGGTGCAAGATTTCGAATTGCCTTTTTACCAAGGTGTTTTTCTAGTAATGAAACAACATAAAGAAGTTCCGTTGGAGAATGATTTCCAATGTTGTAGACCCGCCATGGCGCACTACTTGTTGCAGGATCAGGTTCAAGATTATTCCAGTTGGCATCAGATTTCGCCGGATATTTTGTCAATCGCATCACTGACTCAACGACATCATCGACATAGGTGAAGTCGCGCTGCATTTTACCAAGGTTATAAAGTTCAATTGGCCTGTTCTGAAGGATTGCCTCAGTAAACTTCCAATAGGCCATGTCAGGACGGCCCCACGGGCCATAGACAGTGAAAAAACGTAGGCCAGTTGTCGGAAGATCATAAAGATGACTATAGGTGTGAGCCATCAACTCATTAGCTTTTTTTGTGGCGGCGTACAGACTTATTGGATGGTCCACCGAGTCTTTAATGGAAAATGGCAGCTTGGCATTAGATCCGTACACACTGCTTGACGATGCATATATGAGATTGCCCACACTATGATGTCGACAGGCTTCTAGAATTGAAAGAAAGCCTGTAAGGTTTGAGTCGAGGTAGGCCCAAGGATTCTCAATGGACCAGCGAACTCCCGCCTGGGCTGCAAGATGAATCACACAATCTGGCTTAAATTGCTTGCATATATCGTTAACAGATTGCTTCTCTTTCAGATCGATCTTGTGGAATGTGAAGTTTTTGTTTTCACTCAGAATCTTCAGCCGATCATATTTCAATTGTTGTGAGTAATATGTGTTGATGTTGTCGAGCCCAACAACAGACGTGCCGTTCTTCAGCAGGCGTTTTGCAGTATGAAAGCCAATGAATCCAGCACAACCAGTTACGAGTATAGATTTCGACATGAATGAATTTCCCGATATCCACTGCCATGTCTTACCAGGAATTGATGATGGATCAGCAAACCTTGCTGAATCACTCACCATGGCAAAAATGGCTCTTCGAGACGGTACGCAATCACTGATTGCTACACCACACCAGTTAGGAACGAATAGCCATGTATCTGCTGAGGCCATCAGACAAGGAGTGAGTAGTTTTCAGGATGCTTTAAATAAAGAAGAAATAGCAGTGACCGTTCGGCCAGGTGCTGACGTACGCATCGAACCTGAGTTGCCTAAACTCCTCAAGCAAGGCAAAGTACTCACCCTTTCGGATCAGGGAAAACATGTGCTGCTTGAACTGCCGCATGAGTCGTATTTTCCACTCAAGCCAATTCTTTATGCCCTCAAAAAGCAGGGACTTGTCGGTATCCTTTCTCACCCTGAGCGCAATCGAGGCATCATTAAGTGTCCCGATGTGATTGATGATGTTATTGAGGCGGGAGGACTCCTACAGATTACAGCAGGAAGCCTGACAGGAGCCTTTGGCCGTTCACCACAGAAAATTGCTGAGTACTGTGTGCAACATCGATTGATTCATTTTATTGCCAGTGATGCTCACGACACTAAAAATCGTCCTTTTGGTATGACAAAGGCATATGAATTAACTATTGATTTGGCAGATGAATACCTGGCAAATCTTGTCTGCTGTGAAAATCCTAAAAGAGTCTTTCATGGCGACGATGTAGATATAGATGGTCCATCGGAAGCCAGACCAAAGAAGAAAACATGGGGATTCTTAGGTTTTGGGGGCTAGGAATGTTGCCGGCGTAGATTTTACCTAAACCTTACGACTTCTATAGCTTCTGAATTTACCTAAAACAAAGTGTCCGGATTACCAGATTCAACTTGTTTTTTAGTGAAGTTGCCATGTATTTCCTGTCGATCGGATCTTTTGAGTCACTTTATGGAATGTACACAATAAACAGCACGTCAGACCGTATGTTGAGGATCATAATGCTATCAATTTCATGGATGAAACGATGTGGAGTTTTTATTTGTTCCCTCTCTCTTGTGGGATCACCCATTGCTTCTTTCGCCGCTCCTCCAGGAGTGATTGATGCTGCTCCCGTTGCTGCTGCGAAGGATATTGCGCTTGGTCCAAATGGAACACTTTCAGGGTTGGTGAAGGACTCTGGTGGTCAAGCAAAAAGTGCCACGATTGTGACCGTTGGTTTTTCAGGTAATGAAGTGGCAAAGGTTCAGACCCTTGACGACGGGCGCTTTACTATTGAAGGACTTCGGGAAGGAACGCATGTTGTCAAAGCATCCGGTTCATCATTCCCCGTTCGATTTTGGCAAGCTGACAAAGCTCCACCTTCAGCAGATTCTGGCATTACTCTTGTATCGCGGCAGGTTCCAGCAGGTGACGAGATTGTCTTGGTTCCGAATGACAATCAACCTGTTGAGTACACTCCAGTACAGAATTCAAGTAGTAGGCGTGGTGGTGGTTTTCTTGGCCGAGCATTTTGCTGCTATCCAATCCTCTCAACAGCAGCTCTTTTAGGTGCAGGTATAGGAACGGGAATTGCAATTGGATGTAGTTCTAATTCATCACCATCTACTCCATGATCTAATTCGATTTTATAGAGTTAGAAAAATTTATCTTTCACTTGAGTGACCAGGTCAACTTGTTGATCTGGTCACTTGCTTTTTCGCCAGTTGCGTTGATTGCGTAGATTGCCAAATCTATTTTCTGGGCTCTTTGTTTGCCCAAACTCATGTGGCGGTATTTGAAGCAATCAACTACATCCCTTACTCCAAAAACGCTCGCTGTGTACATGGGCAGAATGCTACTATCAAAGGATTCGATTGACGTGCAGAGTGTCAGATTTAGTTCCTTGTGGATTGTGATCATATCTGGTCTTGCCATGCTTGTGTCATCAGGCTGTGCAAACCGAGTGATTCGTGCATCCAAAATGCCTGCCCGTTATCAAGCCGCCTTGGTTACGAATGCTCAGGTCGCTGACCTCAGTCGACTTTCTATGCCTACGACATCGAGTAGCCTCATCGAGGCCGAGGATGTGGTTGATGTGACGATTACAAGTGGTATAGAGACTGCCAGTCAGATGTCACCAACACCTGTTCGAGTTGATAGTGACGGCATGGCGATGATCGCACTTGTTGGTTCTGTTCGTCTTGCAGGGCTTGAGCCGTTTCAGGCTGAGCAGGAAATCGCATCAGCTGCAGTAGACCGTGGGCTCTACCGGGCTCCACAGGTCACAGTGACGATGAAGAAGAAGGCCGTGAATAGGATTACCGTCATTGGAGCCGTAGGAGAGCAGGGTGTTCAGGAACTTCCTCGTAGCCACAGCACCTTACTGGATGCTCTCGTTGCCGCTGGCTCACTTAATGAGAAGGCTGGCACAATCATCGAGGTCAAACGGCATAGTCTTCTCTCAGAGCAGGTTACTATGGTTGATCAAGAAGAATTTGTGGAACAAGGCGAGATACAACTTACGGGAGCCATGGCACCATTCAAGCGGCTGCCAGGCGGAGGTCACCAACTCAAACGATTACCAGTACCGATGCGGCAGCAAAAAAATAATAGTCCTCAGATGTTTACCATCGATCTTGCTAACGTTGATGCAGCTGGGCGTAATAATATTGGTCTTCAAGATGGAGATGTTGTTCGCGTGGAAACACGTGACCCAACACCGATCAGTGTGATTGGACTGGTGAATAAGCCTGGCCAATATGAGATGCCTGTTGGGCAGCCTGTCCATGTGCTTGATGCCATTGCAATGGCAGGGGAACGCAATAATGCCTGGGCTGACAAAATCTACATTACGAGACATGTGCAGGGAGAAAATGAACCAGTTGTCATTCAAACGAGTGTGGCAGATGCTCAACATAGAAATGAATACAATATTCGACTCTCTCCAGGTGATGTTGTGAGTGTTGAGAAAACACCTCAAACCGTTTTGCACACAATCTTTACCACGATTGTCCGCTTTAGCATTGTGGCTGGTCGTTCTGTTCCATTGTTTTAGCTTGCCTTAAGAATCTTATGTTTGAACACGAATCTCATCACACTGATTCAACAGCGCAGGTCATTAAACAGATCATTCGTTTTCTGCGAGTCATCTGGCATCGAAAAGGTACTGTCTTTGCGATGTTGATGCTTTGCGGTCTGCTTGGTGCCTTTTACTTTTATACAACTGAAAAAATTTATGAATCAAAAGCTCAACTACTCGTTGTCGATACCAGCAGGGAGTCTCTCGGCACATCAATGACAGGTGGTGGAGATAATCTTGCAGCGATGGCTACCTATCAAAGACTTGTCTCAAGCCCACTTGTGCTTCAATCGGCAGTCCAGTTGCTTGACGAGCCAACACGAGCACTCTTTAAGGAGCCAGATGTCGAAGTGCTAGCTTCTCAACTCGCTGAGTCTCTCACGGTACGCGGACTGAGACAAACAAATATTCTGGAACTGAGCTTTCAATCACCACATCAAGAGGCATCAGCAGATGTTGTTTTTGCAATCATCAATGCCTATGCCAAATTTATGGATGAATCTCATCGCGGCACTGCTGGGACACTCGTTGATCTTCTTAATCAAGAAAAAAATGATGTCGATAAAAAAATTGGAACAAAGCAGAAAGAATTTCTCGCTATGCGACAGCGGGTGGGAGATCTGGGTATCAAGGCCGATGGAAAAACGATGCATCCTCTTGTCGAACGAGCGATCCAGATGAATGCAGCCATGATCGAGACCCAGAAGCGAAGGCTGCTTTTGCAAGCATCGTATCAATCATTATTAGAGGCAATTCAAAAGGGCCGTAATATCAGACAAAGTCTGGTGGCAATTGAAGAAACGCTTGGAAAAGAGGCCTTTCTCGAGTCGATGGGCCTTGGTGATCGGGACAAACAGACACGTGTGGCTGTTGAACAGAATCTTCTTGGAGAAAAAGCGCAACTTGAAACGCTCCTTGAGTATTTAGGCGATAATCACCCAAAAGTCGTTGAGCGGCGTCGCAAAATCGAACAATTGGAGGGGTACCTCAATCAATTTGATCTTATCGGAGCTCCACGAGGTATTGATGAAAATGATAAGCAGCTTGCCAATACGATAGCGACCATTCTTCAGCAGCGGCTTGATGCAGCGGAGAAACAGGAAGAGTGGTTGGCGCAGAGTTTTGAGCAGGCCAAGCAAGATTCGATTGGCCTGACGAGTGATATGAGCCAACTTGATATTATCGAACATGATCTTCGTTGGCTTCGTGAACTTCGAAACACGCTCTTGAATCAGATAGCCAGTGTGGATCTACGACAAGAGAATGGTGGAATGCGAACCACAGTTGTGCATGAGCCGACAGTACCAATGAAGCCTGTGTCTCCAAAACTTTCACTCACGATACTTGCTGTGTTAGCAGCTGGTTTGGCTTCGGGCGTGGGTATTGTTTTTGTGATCGATACGCTTGATGACAGGGCTCGAACACCGGAAGAACTCCAAGCTGAGCTGAATATCCCACTGCTTGCTACGATTGGAACAATGGAAGATGTTGATGATGATGATGGAGTTGGCATGGAATCAGTTCATATGCATGTCACAAATGATGACGCAGCAAGTGAAAGTTTCCGAACCATTCGGACGGTACTCGTGATGGGCAAAGACGAATCACAGCGAGTTGTGATATCGAGTGCCGAACCAAGCGATGGAAAAACCACGGTTTCAACAAACTTCGCAGTGGCCTATCAGCAGGCAGGTAAACGAGTCCTTATGATTGACGGTGATATGAGAAAGCCCGGTCTTTCAAAGCTCATCGGCCGTCGTAGTGAGCAGGGCCTCTCAGACATCCTTCGGGGTTCCGGAGATGTTATTGAGATGGCGAAAAAGTTTGCGAGACGATCTGGTGAGGTTCCAATCGATATTATTCCTGCTGGTCGTCGACCGCAAAATCCAGGTGAACTGCTTCTTGGGGATCGCTTTTCAGAACTACTCTCATGGGGTGAGGCTACCTATGATCAGGTGATTGTGGATGCGCCGCCGGTGCTGGCCGGTACGGATGCAGCAGCGATTGGAAGTATGTGTGATGGAATGGTGATGGTCATCAGGCCAGAAAAAAATAAACGACGGGTTCTTATTCAAGCCGTTGAGACGCTTCGTATGTTCGGTGTGCACCTCTATGGCACAGTTGTAAACGCTGTTGGTATTGAACAACATGGCTATGGCTATGGCTATGGCTATGGCTATGGCTATGGCTATGGTGATGGTTATGGGCTGGATGATGAAGACTATGAGGATGATACGGTCGCATATGACGAGTTCAATGGGGGGGAAGACTATGAGGATGATCCCCCCCTGCGACACTCGAGGGCTGCATGACAAGGATTCCTTCCTCTTACACTTCATCAAGGCGAAAACGAAGCACCCTTCGGTTGCCGAC
>JBDOMS010000178.1:0-7200 GCA_039831735.1 Pirellulales bacterium | reverse complement strand
ATCAAAAGCAACTCCAGCCAACCCCCCAATCTCTTCGAACGTGCAATCGTGTTTATTATGAAAGAGAAAGTTTTGGACAGTGTCGTTGGCAACGATAATATCCATCCATCCATCATCATCAAAGTCTTCAAAAGTGACTCCAAGAGACTTTGCAAGCGGGTCATGAGTAGCTGGATTGCGAATTTGAATGCCGGCTGATTGTGAGATATCCGTAAACGTACCATTGCCGGTATTCAGGTAGAGGCGAGCGAATGTGCCAGCAAAATTTTGAGGCCGTCCATATGCCCGTTCACCTCCTACAAGGCGAAAGTCTTGGCTTCGATCAGCGTCTCGTGACCACTCTACATATGAGCAGACGAATAAATCGAGATCATCATCGTTGTTGATATCAATAAAACCGCAACTGGTACTCCAACTATCACGAGGACCAGATACGCCTGCCTTTTCAGTGATATCTTCAAATTGCAGATTACCGAGATTTCGATAGAGACGGTCTGGTCCAACGCACGAAATAAAAAGATCGGTAAGTCCGTCTCCATCAATGTCAGCACACGCCAAGCCGGTACCATATGCAGGGGCATCAAGTTCACTTTCCGCATTGCTTGTTTCGAATCGACCGGTACCGTCATTGAGATATATTTTTAGGAGGGAACTCTTTGAGCCGGCAGTGATATCCCAAGGCCATCGTGATCCATTAATGAGGACAATATCCTGATCACCATCATTATCAATATCCAAAAAGCCACAGCCACCACCCATTGTTTCTGGTAAGAGCTTTTCACCGTTCGCACCATTCTCATGTATGAAATCGATTCCGGCTTCAGAGGTGATGTCAAGGAACGGAATATGTGGGATACGGACGTTGGGCATCTCACGTCGGCGAGGAAGAAGAACAAGGGTTTCTGTGGTATCTAACTCTTTCGGTTGAGGCTGAAGATACCACCACACACAACCTGCTATGGCCGTAACAAACAAGATCACAAGGAGTGAACCCCGGAAGGCAACACCGATGATTTGATCATCTGAATCGATGGAGTGATCCTCTGTATGAATAGGTGTTTCATCTTTTGGGTGCATGCTCAGGACCTTTTATAATGTGGGTGTCCTGTCTTGAGGTTCATTTGCCTTGATCAGATTCAAGGATAACAGAGTGAGAAAAACCAGGGGCTCCTTCTCGCTGAAGCGGGTAAATGGCAATGGCTTCAGAGGCATGGTTGGCTGCAGGATACCGTTCTCGTGCAAGCTGTACTGCCCGATCGGCTGCATTATCATCTCGCTTGTACTTTTCATGTAGTTCTCGATGGTAGATTGCTGCATCCTCGTTACCGAGTTCACTGTATATCCGTGAAAGATTGTAATGAGCCATCACATTTTCAGAATCAACCGTAATTGTTTTTTCAAATTCGTGTGCAGCGTGTTGAAGCAATTGTTGTTTCTCTTGAAGAACAGAAGGACTTCTCAGTCTTCGTGCGCGATCATAAAGAGTAAGAGCTAACAGGTTTCGTACTTCATAATCGAGACTAAAGTCAAATCCACGAGCACGCATCTCAGATGTTTGGTCTTCTAAAACGCTACGAAAGTTTGTCTCCGCTTGTTCAAGATTGCCTTGTTGACGACTCACTCGACCAGATAGCCACGCCAAAGTCCATGAAGGTGCAGCAGGAGAGCGATAGGATTCCGCTCTATTGAGTGCGTCAGCAGCTTCATCAATCCGACCTTCGGCAAGATACACACGAGCAAGATTCAGTGGACCATCAAAGCGACCAAGGGCTTCGACTTGATGGAAGGCCTCTTCTGCCTGTCTTAGTTCAGCTTTGCCTTTGAGTAAAAGTCCAATCCCAAAGTCATTCCAACGTTCCCACGAATCAATGTATGTTCTTTTTGGATCTGTTTCGTTTTCAGTATATGAATCCGAAACAGTGTTGGCGTCCCCAAGGATGGGGAACGTGATGGTATCCTCAGCAAGTGTTGTGATCGGAAGATGATTCGAGTAGGGAGCATCTTCCTTCTTCTTGAATTGAATTGGATCACCAGGTCGTGACGTTGTTGCTACAAAGTCGAGGAATGCTGAGTCAAACTTTCGGTACTGAAGTTTTACCCGGATCGTGAGCGATCCTGTCATCCCTTCCGGAATAGTCAGGCCGTAATGCACTGTCCAGGCAGCACCTGGTGGTATCTGGTGATTGTAAAGGGGGACGAAAATATCTTGTACGTTTCGACGATCAATTCGTTTTCCGTTTCGGTCCAACATAAACACGTTGATATAATGTGCCCATGGGTCGACCGCATTTCCTTGGTCGGGGTCGAGAGCACCACTTCGACCAATGGTCTGTCCATTATTGTCGACTTCTACATCCAACCAGATCTCATTGGAATCAGTTGTTCCTTGCGTGAGGTGATGACCGAGAGCAAGTGTGCGAATCACCGTTTCAAGCACATAGTCTTGGCCGGACTTGAGTGAAGGAATAGTTGGGCGCAATGGAGCGGTTAATGGGTCATCGTTAGCAGATCCCGTTCGGATCCCAAAAACATCGACTCGGGTAATCTCCTGCAAGAATTCTTGATGGTCCTTTACAAGATCAGGTCGCCCAAGAAGTGATGGAATTCCTGTATTGGCACCAGGAAAAAGATGATCATGAATGGTTGGATACGTAAGGAAATCACGAATGCGAGCACCAAAGTCCTCGGAATGAGTCAGCGGCATGTGGCACGAATTACAGCTTGTACTTGCTTTTGACGGGTAATAAAAACTTCGAGCTCCATGCCCAGATACACCTGACAGCAGGAACGAATCGTAGTGATTCTGACCTCGGAGAAAGTCTTTGTAGTGATTGAGTTCACCAGGAATACTTACCTTGTGGCAAACCGAGCAAAATTCAGCACTGCTGTGAAACTCCTTGAGGAATGTTTTCCGATGCATTCCTGGTTTTGCTTTTACTAATTGGGCGTTGACCCACTGGAGCCATTTATTATTACTCTTTGCAAACGGGTAGTGAAGAGGCTCTTCAATTGTGTAATCACCATTTCCTTGAGTACTGTTTACATGGGTAATGGCATGGCAGGCTGTACATGTAATGCCAGCATGCGCTGTAAGGTCATTGACATCGTCATAATCGACTTGGTCAAAAGCACCACTGAAAAAAGGTACTGGATCATGACAGCCTGCGCACCATCGTGCGGCTTGAAGGTCACCATCCCGTTGGAAAGATACGTTTCGCGTCTCTCGAACACTCGCGAGATACAAAGGATTATTGAATGAGCTGAAGTGATGAGCACTTCCTGCCCAACGAGCATGTGTATCGGCGTGGCATCGGCGGCAATAGTCGTCCATCATAAGCGTATCAGCAGGAATGTAATTCCCCGTTGATGTGCGTGCTGCGGACGGCTCAAAGTATTGCGCACCCTGATCAGGGCCCTTTTCATGCCAGCGGCGAGGATCCTGTGTATGGATAATAACAATTGCAAGCACAGTGAGTGCTGCAACTGATAAATAGCCCACACCTAACCGCCAGCGAATACGCGGCCCAGCCAAACGGTGAAGCCAGTAAAGCCAACACGCTACAAGTGGTGTTCCCACATGTGCCCAATAGACAATCTTCGTGGAATGAGGAAAGAGTATCTCGGCATTGATAATGCGCAGTCCTACGAGCAAAGCACCTGAAAGAAGAACAAATACTGAGGCACAAAAAAGTGCGTAACCAACACGGACCGCTCGACGATTTTTGCGATGTCGTGTTGCAGCCATGTGAATGGTTGCGAATACAATAAAAGGTACAAGGAGTACGGTTCCGAGAATCAGATGACCGAGAAACATCCACTGGTAGAACCAACTTTGCCAGGAGTCGAGCGTGAGCCATTCAATAAACGTAATGGTTCCGAGATAGGCGGAATTGACTCCAAGGACTGCTAATATTGAAAAAACAACTGCAAGGAGTATTCGCAATCGTGGGCCAACAGCAGGCCTTTGTTTTTGTACTGACGAATTTGAAGAAAGAACAGAAGCATCCATGGATAGTATTGTGTGATGAAACGGGATGACACCTCATCAGTGTAACTCAAAAAGGTGCTGTGTTTAGAAATCGTTCAACTTTTCATTAGAATGTTTGAACAAGTAGTTTGTTTTTGCACACGTAGTAAAAGCGTTTGAGAATTCAATAAATTCCGTGTTGGAGGAGGTGTCGATTGTGAGCCATGTTGAGCCGATTGAACGAATTGTTGACCTTCTAGATCCAACAGCAAACATTATTCTAAACATGTCAGTCGAGGAGGCACTTGCAAGGGTGGGTACAGGTCGTCCTCATGCTGTTCGAGAGATAGACGGACAGTTCGCACTGGTGCACAGAAACGGGAAACAGATTCGTATGGCCCGATCGATAGGAAGGCCGCTTCGTTACTTTATTGCAAAAAAATCAGAAGGCCCAATGCTTGTGACCGCAGATCGTATCGATACGATTGCTCAATTTCTCAAGAAGGAAGGACTGCTCGATCAGTTTCACCCCTCGTATACCAGAATGGTACCGGCACATTATGTTACTGAATTAGCGCTTGTGGGCTGTCCAGATCCAAATCCAACGACCACTCGTTTCTTTACGCCTGAGAGAAACAAATGGACAACAGATTTAGATGAAATTGGCTTCCGCTACATGGCCGTCCTGAGAGACGAAATTAATCACTGGCTTGATAAACTCGATGCCAAGGAGCCGATAGGAGTTCTTTTTTCAGGAGGCGTTGATAGTGGTTCACTCCTTCTCCTTCTCCATCACAGCCTTATTAAGCGAGGTGAATCACCACAGCGGCTCAAAGCCTTTACTCTTTCAATCCATGAGGAGGGAGCTGATTTACTGCAGGCAAGGGAATTCTTGCAACGAGTGGATATGGAGTATCTCCTCGAAGTGATGCAGGTTGCTCCTGCAGAAATAAACATCGACGATGCTATTCGAACAATTGAGGATTACAAGCCGCTGGATGTTCAGGCAGCTGCAGCAACATTGGCGATTTGTCGAGCTATCAGAAGTCGTTATCCATCATGGCAATATTTGATTGACGGAGATGGTGGAGACGAAAATCTCAAGGACTATCCGATTGAAGAGAATCCAGAACTGACAGTTCGCAGTGTGCTCAATAATCTGATGTTGTATCAAGAAGGGTGGGGAGTGGATGCAATCAAACATTCACTCACATATTCTGGTGGTCAAAGCCGCGGTCATGTTCGAACATATGCTCCTGCGACAACCTTGGGTTTTCATGGTTTTAGCCCCTACGCCCTTCCAAATGTGATCGAAGTCGCAGAAGGAATTCCATTTATTTCACTTACCGATTGGGATCACAGTCGACTGTACGCTCTAAAGGGCGAGATAATACGCCGAGGGATTCGTCAACTTACTTCCATCGACATGCCGGTTTTTGAGAAACGAAGATTTCAAAAGGGAGTGGCTGCAGCAGATACGTTGGAAACATTGTTTCCAACCGACCCATCAACGTATCGTGAGATTTTTCAAAATATTTGGACTCAAGATTTGACTGAAAAAAGTTTTCGTGGGGCAGTATGAGCGAAACGATTCTTTTGTGAAGGTGCAAAGAAGCCTACAGAGTCAAAGTCGGAAAGGGTGTGTCGAATTTGACTCAAACAGTGAGGCGTTTTTATCTGGCCCTGCACAGCGGACTGAATGAGTGTGCAGGATTCTGTGAGTCGTTCTCGGAGAGTGATGTTATCTGCTGCAAGGAATTGTGTTTCTTCACAATCTGTGTCTAAGAGAAGCATTTTTTCAAAGTGAATTGTTGCCAAGAAGTAGAGTGAAGCTGCAGCAGAAAAAAGTTCAAAATGGTTTATTGATGCATAGGCAGTGCTGACAAGCTGATCCATAAATCGGAATTCATCAATAACGTGATGTCCATATTGCTCCCAGGCAGTTGTTGTATCTTTATCGCGTAGGAGCAGTGAAGCCAATCGAGTGACTCCATGCATGCTGTGTGCAATTCCTGTGCTGTGCAAAGGATCGATAAAGCCAGTTGTTGTTGGCAGCATAGCCCAGCCCAAACCAGAACTCGCTGACCATAGTCGCTGAAGCGGGCCTGTTTTATGAAGTGAGGGAATGGTCGGGCATTTTTCAAAGAGTGACCATAATGATGGGTAGGCTCGAATTCGATGTTTCCAATACTCATCGAGATCATGGTCGATAGTCAGCAGTCGGTTTTCCATGAGCCCGACACTGGTGCGACCATCATCGAAACGTAGCAGCCAAACCCACCCGTCATCGATGATGTGATGCTGTGCCGCGTCATCTGAACGGAAGGGGTGTATTGTTGAGGAGTCACCGAGAGCCAGTTGCTGTGCATCCCAACTCTGTACTCCAAGGAAATGCCCATACAACGCAGATGTAGTTGTCGACAGCGTCGTATCGAGACGTAGTAACCCCAATGTTTTTCCCATGAGCCCGCCATGACCGGTCGCGTCAATGATGACTCGAACACACGTGCTCTGGACTTGAACCATGTTATTGCGTCGCCAGCTTACACGCCACCAATTCTTTTCTCGAACGATCTGATTGACGTGGCAGTTTTCAATAGCATGGACACCAGCCTCGCAGCTTCGTTCAAAGAGGTATGCATCAACATCAGAACGAAGCCAATGTGTATCGCTTTCTGCGTCACACGCGCTAGCGGCTACAAGGAGAGAATTCTTGCTTGAGGCATGACCATACGGCGCATCCCGACCATGCCGAAAATATGAAAATCCACGTTTTTTTCCGCAGACAAGGTGAGGTAATTCTTGCTTCCACCTCCCATACGTTGACAATGCTGCAAGTCGCGGCAGTTCATAACGTTTGGCAAGTTGAGCAATCACAATATCAGCTACGGGTGTGCTAGATTCACCAATACTGAAACGGGGGTGTGCGTAACGATCAAGCATGCACACTCGCATGCCTTGGGAGGCAAGAATCCAGCCGAGGGTCGCCCCAGAAAAACTACTGCCAAGAATCAGCACGTCATATTTCTTCATGAGTGACACGTACACGACGTTGAAGGTGTTGGCAGTAATGTTTGGGCGAGATTCATGGCCTGCAGGCGTCGCAAGCGACTTTGTTTGCAGATTTCACATGTACCTTGGAGTTTTGAGAAATCCCATAAATCAATCGTAATGATGATATCCGAGGTCTTGAATTGGCTAAAAACAGTTTCAGCACACAATTCAACGTGTTG
>JBDOMS010000612.1:0-1737 GCA_039831735.1 Pirellulales bacterium | reverse complement strand
ATGCCAGCCACTTTTCATCCAGAACAAGAATTTCTTCGTAATGAAAAACAGTGGCGTGCTGATGCCATGCCACTGTTTGCTATGCAATCTGCACTTTGCACAGCAGCAATTAGAGAGTGGGAGCACGTCGAGGAAACTGAACCTGGTGAAGATGGAAGAAGCCATCGTTTTTCACAAGATGAAAAGATGAACTACGTGAGAGCGTTGGAAGAGGAAATTAAAGAACTAACTCGCACCCATCGTGCAGCTCGTGAAGAAGTTATTTTGCCGTGCCACCCTGCGCCAGTGGGCTGGGAAGGCTTTCATGAAAACACTTCTTGCCAGTGACCACGTATGACCGAATTGGCAACAAGCTAACAGATAATGAAAAAAAGCAAAAAAATATCTGAATACTGTAGATACCCAAATTCTCCAGCAGGCCTCACTTGAGAACCAGCCGGCTCTATCGTCAATAAAACGACAAAGCAGATGCCCCCAATGTTATGAAAAACTGACTTTTCTCTTGTTTTGAATTCCGGAAAGAGTCGAGATGATAAATCGATGTACTACTCGGGCAATGAATTAAGGATATCTTTCAAGAAGCTATTAAAATCGAAGGCACCACGTTGTTGTGTTAGACCAAGTCTTACCACGACAGCATCTCGCGATGGAACAATAAAGAGTCGCTGACCTTCAAAACCGCTGGCAAAATAGGTGTCTGACGGGCAATCTGGTAAAGGCTGTTTGTTAGGAAAACGACTCTTTGGGTCATTCAGCCACCAGTGTGCGCCATAACGCCCTTTCGCTTTTGATGCAGGTGTTGTTGTGTATTTGATCCATCCCTCTGGTAATAGTTGACTTCCATTCCAGACACCCTTGTTTAAAAACAGCTGCCCGAAACGAGCCCAATCACGAGCGGTCATCCAGCCGAAAGAAGACCCTATGAAAGTACCGTTGGCATCTACTTCAATGATTGCGCTGTGCATTCCTGTCGGGTTGAAGAGAAATTCCTGTGGGAATGTCCAGTATTTTTCTTCACCAACGATATTCCGAATCATTCGGCAGAGAATGTTTGTTGTTCCACTTGAATACGACCAATGGGTATTTATTTGATATTGAAGTGGTTTTGATGCTGCGAATCGGCTTGCATCCGGCTGAGCAAAGAGCATTTTCGTAACATCACCAAGTGGCTCTGAATACTTTTCACTGAAAGCCAGTCCACTTTGCATTTGGAGCAGATTATGAACAGTGAGTTCATGACGCGGGTCACTCGGATTCGACCATTCAGAAACGTTTACCTGATCATGGACCCGTAATTTTTTTTGGTGAACTAGAATCCCTATCAAGGCGTTGACAAGACTCTTTGTCATGGACCAGCCGGCTAGGCGGCTATTCTCATCAAAGCCATCTGCATACCGCTCGGCAATCAGCCGACCATGATGAATAACCACAACAGCCCGAGTGTAGACTGGGTACTGTCGAGTACCTTCAGTGAATGCCTGCTCAAGAACCGTATGTAGTTGTGAAAGTTCATACGCTTCGCCGGGCAATTCGGTTTGATTTCCCTGCGGCCAGGCATGTTTCTCTAAAATGTTGATGGCTTTCGTCAAAGGCCTTGGGCCAATATCAATCAACGGCTCGTTATGACTAAGGCTTACGCCAAGCCCTTCACGAAACTTGGCTGTTTGGCGACCTATGCCATAGACACTCGCAGTCACTGTTTTGGATTCTGGATTTACATTTACACTTACAAAGTCA
>JBDOMS010000436.1:0-1742 GCA_039831735.1 Pirellulales bacterium | reverse complement strand
ATTTCGATGGGATAGCAGACTCGTATATTTCATCCGATCCAGGTCTAAATAATGTGACCGGCTTCGCCATGTCCTTGTTTGATATCAATGCATGGCATCCGACGCATAGACGAGATTCTGATACAGGGCATGGTATTGAAACGAGCCCGAGTCAGACGACGAGCAACAGTACTTCGCCAGATAATAACGTCAGCATGTATTTTGGTCTTGAGATGACAGGTGTAACTGACACCTATCAGGCATTCGGTACTGGAGGTGGGCAGTTTGGTGTTCAAACGATTCAAAATGGACCTTCGTATGATTGGCAGGGTGACCTCGCTGTTGGCGCTGGCGTCGGTCCTTCGGACGGAGCAAATTACAATATGCCCGGTGGAGCACACGGTAGTTTAATAACAGATTCATTCAGCCTGTCCGGCTATCAATCAACAGATAAACCAACCCTTTACTTCAATTATTATCTTGAAACCGAAGGGGGCCAGGGCCAGCTTGATGCACCAGATAGGATGGAAGACAGTGCCCGTGTTTTTGCATCACGGGACGCAGGCCTTACCTGGGAACTCCTTACGACCAACAACTCTCTCCGCGATGGGCCTTCGGGTACAACCCCGTCAGCCGAGCTGCCAACGCATTATTCAGTCTCATCAGCAATCAGTACTGCGGTAGAAAATGGATCAGAGCAGCCCAACCAACGTGTGCAAGAGCTGTTTGACAACACCAATACATGGCGTCAGGCTCGTGTCGACCTTGCTGATTTTGCTGGTGAAAATCAAATTACATTGAGATTTGATTTCAGCACGGGTGGCGATCTCGATCGTGGAGCAGTCAACAACACAAAGATTGTTCCAGATGCAATACGTACAGTGACGTCTGCGGTTACTGATGATGGAGCTGGAAACTGGGAAGCAGTTTTCGATTCAGGGGACGGAATTCAGGTTGGAATGATTGCCCAGCGGTTCAACCAGCAGGATATTGTTCCAGTTGAATTTTTTGCAGCTACGGTTGACGGTGATGTAGCTGCGAGCCGATTTATTGCCGTGGACGATTCAACAGGAATCCAACCCGGTATGCTCGTCATCCCTGGTGGGGGTGTGCCGAATGGTCTCACTGTAAGCGCAGTGGCCCCGCAAAGGCTTGAGCTTTCAGCACCAATCACTATTTTGGATGGTGCTTCTCTACGCTTGCAATCAGCAAATAATGACGTGGAGGGTAGCGCGACAGTTGTTGGTGTTGCCATTGATCCTGATACGCTCGCTGCAACTGTGACGATGACAGGTGCGAATCTGTCATTTGGTGTAGATGTTCCAAATGAAGAAATTGCCTTCTTCACTGTCGGAGCTGACAAAGACAACATTCTTTCAAATGCCAGAACAATTGGTTCGTTTGATAATCCCAACGTTCGCACAAGTAACAATAGCTTTGAAGGTTGGTATGTGGATGACTTTATTGTTGGGTTTGCAGAACGTGGTGAAGAAGTCGTTTTCCATAATCAACAAGGTCAAAATCTTAATCCAGCCGAACGAAATTCAGACGATTCATTCTGGGATATTCAAACGCGTACTGATGACTCAGAGTACATGCCACAGATTTTGGAGGGTGAGTATCAGCTTGAAATTCGTAGAGGTAGTTTCCTGACGTCGAGGCGAGACGGAAACAATAACAACGTCGGTATTCTCGAAACATTTGACACAAATGATATATATACTAAAAATATATCCCAATATATCTAAAATTATTTTAATAAT
>JBDOMS010000009.1:0-7243 GCA_039831735.1 Pirellulales bacterium | reverse complement strand
GAATTAAAACGGCAACTGCTCCTATCGCAACAAGTACTTGCATTGCCGGCTTGATAAGAGATCGCCTCAAAGACTGTGACAAGAGAGATGCACGACGCAACTGAATGGCCAATTCACGACAGACTTCTGGTTCACAACCTGCCTTTTCACTAGCCGCAAGCATTCCTTGAACTATTGGCGAAAACGTTCTTCCAGCAGCCAGTAAGGACTCCTCAAGTGACCTACCGTTGGCAAGAGAATGCGAAACTTCTGAAACAGCCGGACGCCAGCGGGCGGTGGCATGGATCGCCTCGTTTGCCCATGCCTTTCGCATATCAATGCCAGCAGATGTGGCAATAGAAATCCTCTTAAGAAGTTCCGATACATCCCCATCTGGCATTCGTCGCCTAAGCATGCGGTATATTCTAACATCTACTCACAATTTCGTCGGTCATCTGGTACAAGAAGTTATCAATAATGAAGAAAAATTCCTCTGCAAAAAGAACTTTCGAGTGGCCAACCGTAACAATTGTGGGTGTTGGCTTGATTGGTGGATCAATCGGCCTTGCCTTACAGAGCCGGAAGATCTCCCATCGAATAATTGGTGTAGGACGATCAAACCGATCTCTGTCCCTTGCAAAAAAAGCAAACGCCATTACTGAATCCTCACTCAAACTTGAAGACGCCGTTGCTGAAGCTGATATTGTGATCCTTGCAACAAATGTAAGCACAATCCCAAATCTTCTAGATCGCATTGATGAATGTGTATCACCAGGTACGTTCATCACAGATGCTGGTAGCACAAAAAATACTATCGTTTCAGCATGGGAAAAGCGGAGGCGGACAAGACACGGCCGATTTGTTGGAAGCCATCCTCTTACAGGCAGTCATAAAAGTGGACCGTTGGCAGCCAGTCAAACACTATTCGATGGGCGTGTGACCGTTGTCACTCCTGCCTCTCGCACTCCGGATGATGACACTCGCCACATCAGTAATTTTTGGTCCGCACTTGGCTCCAACGTCATTACAATGAGCCCAAAACTACATGACAATATTCTAGCAGCAACAAGCCATGCTCCTCACCTAATCTCTGCAGCTATAGCTCTTTCTACTCCTTCATCAGCACAGCCGTTTATCGCCGGTGGGTGGAGTGATACAACAAGAATTGCCTCTGGTGACCCAGAGTTATGGGCTGATATTCTCCTTGATAATGCTGTGAATACTGGAAAAGTTCTCTCCAAGGTTGCCGCGAATATCGAAAAAATGTTGACTGCAATTGAATCAGAGAATAGACAACGCCTTGTAAAACTGTTGAATCGCGCAAAGGAGGCACGAGATGCTCTGGGAGGTTGATGTTCATCTCAAAGATACAACTCAAGATTACTTAGCACAGGACCTTGTTTGTGGTGCGAAAGCTCTTGGAATCACGACGTGCACCCATGCCACTTCAGCAACTGGATGGCTAATTGAAGGTGCATTTTCAAAAAAAGAGATTGAGGAACTGGCTGCCACCCTCTTAACCGATCCAGTTACAGAGTCTTATCGGGTAGCCAAAGTAGGAGACACCGCACTGCTTGACGGACCGAATAACCTTCCTACGGTTCTCCATATTCTTCCACGAACGGGTGTGACTGATCCAGCCGCACAGTCTGTATGCGAGTCGCTCGCTTTATTGGATTTACATCCAAAAGCCGTTCGAAGCGTTAAGAAGTATTGGATTCCAGAATTTGAAGAGTGTGACACAAAACGTCTTGCATGGAAACTTCTTGCGAGTGAAGCCATACATGATGTTGTCATTGGGCCGTTGTTACTTCAGTCACTTTCCAGAGGCCGATCTTGGTCTTTTTCGCAGCAAGTCGTCCATCTCAATGGATTGAATAATGCTGACTTGGAAAAACTAAGTAGTGAACGTTGTCTTGCACTTACAGCGAATGAACTTCGGGCTGTGCGTCAGCACTTTGAAAATCTTGGTCGAGAACCCTTTGAGATAGAACTCGAGACAATTGCTCAGACGTGGAGTGAACACTGTTGTCACAAAACGCTCGGAAGCCCTGTTGAACATATTCGTCCAGACGGCACTACACAATACGATAATTTACTCAAAGAAACAGTTTTTTCAGCAACGCAAAAAATTCGAAAGAAGCTTGGCCCTAAAGACTGGTGCGTGAGTGTCTTTCGCGATAATTCCGGTGTTGTTCGATTTGATGGTGATCATGACATTTGTGTAAAAGTTGAAACACATAACCATCCTTCTGCCATTGAACCTTACGGCGGTGCTGCAACCGGCCTTGGAGGGGTTATTCGTGACGTTCTTGGAACTGGCTTAGCAGCAAAACCCGTTGCAAATCTGGATGTTTTTTGTGTTGGCCCCCCAGACTGTCCGGCATCTGAAATCCCTCCCGGTGTTATTCACCCTCAGCGACTTCTTGAGGGTGTCGTGGCTGGTGTTCGTGACTATGGAAATCGAATGGGCATTCCAACTATAGCGGGTGGTGTTTTTTATGATGCAGGGTACATGTGCAACCCATTGGTTTTTTGTGGAACAGTTGGTGTCATGCCTCGTAATTCAGCAGATGGCTGTGTGAAACCAGGTGATCTTGTTGTGGTTGCAGGAGGACGAACAGGTCGGGATGGCATTCACGGTGCAACATTTTCCAGCATTGAACTCTCGAGTTCCAGTGAAACTGAATCTGGGGGTTCGGTTCAGATTGGTCATGCCATAAACGAAAAACAACTCTGTGATTTCGTGCTGGCTGCAGCCGAGCATCGACTGTTTAATGCCATCACTGATTGTGGAGCCGGAGGACTTTCCAGTGCTGTTGGTGAAATGGGCGCAGAACTTGGTGCTGAAATTTCACTTGACCAGGTACCATTGAAATATGATGGTCTTTCAGCCACTGAAGTCTGGATTTCTGAAGCACAGGAGCGGATGGTTCTTGCAGTGCCCGAGCAGAGCTGGCAAAAGATGTCTTCGCTTGCACAGTCTGAAGGTGTTGAGGCCACTGTCATTGGCACCTTTACAGGTCAAGGAAAACTGGTGCTCAAATGGCATGAACAAATAGCAGGCAGCCTTGACTGTCATTTCCTTCATGAAGGCAGGCCAAAGCACCGTTTGATTTCACGTTATTCTCCTCCTCAACGCATGAACACTGAGTGGCCCGATTCACTGCCTGATGTAATTCCATGCTTACTTGACATCTTATCGATGCCCGACGTCGCAAGCAAAGAATGGATTATTCGCCAATATGATCACGAAGTACAAGGATGCAGCGTACTAAAGCCTCTTCTTGGACCGGGTGATGGTCCAGCAGACGGCACTGTCGTTCGTGGAGTCCTTGGACGGGATCGTGGGATTGTGCTCGGCGTAGGCATGAAGCATCGACTTGGTTTGCTAGATCCTTACCAGATGGCGGCCGGTGGCATCGTTGAAGCAATCTCCAACGTTATCGCTGCTGGAGCCGATCCAAAAAAAATAGCACTTCTTGATAATTTTTGCTGGGGTGACACCCGACACGAATCATCTCTTGGCACACTTGTTGAGGCTTGTCGAGCTTGTCACGATCTGGCAGTAGCCTTTGACACACCATTCGTCAGTGGTAAAGACAGTCTCAATAACGTCTTTTCTTTTACTCATGAAGAAGGGCAGCATCATGAACTCTCTATCCCCCCTACACTTCTTACAACAGCATTGGGACAGGTTGATGATGTCCGATACACAATGTCACCTGACCTCAAGACACCTGGAAACCGTATTGCAATTATTGGAATAACTCGGGATGAAATCGCTGGTTCTCAACTTGAATTGCTCTGTGGACTCACTCAAGGAAGTTCTCCTCAGATCAATACAGATAGTTGTCACACAACATGGTCAGCCATCGCCATGGCTATTCAATCCCGCTGTATTACATCGTGTCACGATATCTCTGATGGGGGCATCTTAGCTGCTGCCGCCGAAATGGCGATCGGAGGTAAAACAGGACTTAGGATTGATCTTCAAGCCGTCCCGTCGGAAATAAAATCTGAAGGCCGGATCTGTGATCTAACGCATGGCTTTAGTGAAACTCCAGGGAGATTCATTTGTGAGGTGCCCATGGCATGTGCTGAGCAATTTGAGTCCATAGTCGGTAAACTGACGTGGGCATGGATTGGTGAAGTGCTTGATAAACCACTCTTCGAAATACATGACGTGGTTGGTCAACGTACTCACGTGCCTCTTGATGCTCTATCTCAGGCCTGGCGACAATACTCCACTTCATCTTCTCATTAAGTACCTTTTTACATGCTCGCTCCTCGTGCTCTCATTCTTCGTGCTCCCGGAACAAACTGTGACGTCGAAACTGCGTATGCGTTCGAACAGGCTGGTGCAATCACTCGGCGTGTTCATATTCGTGCTTTGACGGAAAGGCCAGAATTAGCCAATGACTTTCAAGTACTCTGTATTCCGGGAGGGTTCTCGTATGGTGATGATATAGCCAGCGGACGCATCCTTGCACTTGAATTGAAACTTCGACTCGGAGACACATTAAAAAAGTTTCGTGACAAGGGTGGGCTGATTCTTGGAATTTGTAACGGGTTTCAAGTATTGTTACAAACGGGCTTATTACTCAATGGCCAAGCAACATTGGCTCACAATACATGCGGACATTTTGTCGACCAGTGGGTTCAATTGCAGTCTCCTCCAAATAAATGTGTTTTTCTGGATGGCATCAAAAACTGTGAACTTCCTATTGCACATGCCGAGGGAAAATTTGTGACCAATACCAAGACTGATCTGCAAGCACTTGAAACATCTGGACAATTGGTTTTGCGTTACGCGATTGATGCTGTTGGGGCATCAACGAACCCAAATGGCTCGATGGGAAATGTCGCTGGTGTCTGTGATGAAACAGGACGAATTTTTGGTCTGATGCCGCATCCAGAGCGATTTATTGACGTCACTCAACATCCGGCCTGGGTAGGCCGACTTGACCCCACTGCTGCTGGAGCCGGACTTGCGCTCTTCAAGAATGCAGTCAAAGCAATGGCATAAAGGCTCTTTCACGACATTGACAGGTCCAATGAGCCCATCTACCCTCCGAGGGCCTTTTTTAGATTTGTAAAAGTGGTTTCTGTCATGCTCCAAAAAAACCGTGCAAACAGACAACTTAGTTTGCAACACTTTTGTGGGTGCATATTTGTACTAACTCTGCTTCCCATGCTCTTCGCTGGCTGCCGGACTGCTATTCTTTCTCACGATTTATTTTCTGAAACAGAACTCAATCATTCAAAAAACTCTTCCGACAGCAAGCTGGAACCACGCACGATTCCATTTGAACTAATCTTTGTTCGATTTGGTGAACATGATTCTCTCATGACCTCAACGTTATGGGATTTTACCGATGAACAAATGCTTCATAATGATGTGCGGCAAAGGCTCCAAGCCAACGGTGTACGAGCAGGCGTGGTCTCATCGGTGCTTCCACCTGAGTTGATGCAACGGTTTGTTCCACCTTTTGACCCAGCCTTGGAGATAGTGACAACACAATCACTTGTCGAAGTTCCTCCTGTTGTACGACGCACACTTCGACTTCTCCCAGGACGGGAAAATGAAGTTGTATCTTCGAGTAGTAATGAGGAGTTAATACTTCTGGAAAAGATTGATGGGACAGTAAAAGGTGCAACATATTTTGATGCATCAGCAACATTTGTATTACGTGCATGGCCAGCTGCAAACGGAAAGGTACGAATACAGATTTGCCCTGTCATCAAACACGGACCAACAGAACGCAAATGGGTTGGAGATGAAGGAGTTTTTCGACTTGAGGCTGGTCAAAAACAACATGACCTAGAACATTTACTTTTTGAAGCAACCCTGTCACCGGAATCGATACTCCTTATTAGTTGTAGTGGCGATGAGTCCTCTACGGTTGGTGATGCTTTTTTTCGTGACAATGTAAGCGGTGCTGGAGTGCGGTTGATTGCTCTACGACCTCTTCATCACGTACCTGATCCGATTTTCACGGAGAATCAGTAATAGGCCTCGTGTCTGAGAGATTTTTTGGCTTCACCAATTACTCCCCGAATAGACTTTCGGTGGCACGTGCATTGGAAAAAAAGACTTGAATCAAGTCGCTGACACCAAAAATAGGATGTCAGGAGTGTCAAACTACGAAGTTTTGGCAAGACGGTCATACCGGCTTTGAATGGTATCGTCTGCAATGGGTAAATGTGCCGAATACAACGACAGTGATCTGGAGTCTGTCATGTCAAAAAAAAATCCTTCTGCGTCTCACCGTCCGCGAGCACTAACGGTATTTGCTGCAGCATTTGCTGCAGGAGCAGTGGCTGCTGTCGGTATTAATAGAACTCTTGATATTCACCTTGCTCAGGCAAAGCCGCAGGTTGAATGTGAACCAATTTTTGTTGCTTTGCGGGATTTACGGCAAGGGGCGCCTGTCACAGTATTTGATGTTGCCTTACAAGAATGGCCAAAGGCTATGATGCCGAGCACAGCCCTTCGTGCAAAAGATCGCTTTGATGGCATGCTGATGAAACAACCAATACGAGAAGGACAGCCCCTTCTTGCTGGACAATTGGTAGAAGGCACCATTACTGCTCAATTCGATAATAAAAATATTCCTTCAGAGACATATGAAGCTCCAGTTTTTCAACCTGCTTCAGCGACTGATACCGATTCCAATCTTTGGGTAGCCCAATCATCTACCATCAGTGTCGAAGAAAACACACAGCTACTCTCTTCAAATATTAATCAGACTGCTGGAATTGAGGACCAAGAAGTACAAGAATCAAGCGCGATTGAAGATTCAGCTCTAGCAGCAGTCTCTTCCGAGCCAAATGTTTCTGGAAATCCACTCACTGAAAAATCAGAACCTGTTTTACAAAACGTTGATCAAGAGTCGTTAGGTGTCTCCACTACTATCATTAGAGATGAGAAACTGACGCAAGAATCGATTCTCAATACTTCTGTTCCCGAACCCGTGATTTCAACCCCCTCAATTACTGAAATGGTTGAGATGGTTGAAATGGCTGAGTTGCCACCGCCTGCCAGTCCGAATCGGAATGCGGAACACGCAATGGAAAAAACATCAGAGTCTACGCCAGTTCAAACTACTACGGTATCGCCCAAAAGGTATCTCGTAGTGCCAGAACGTATTGCTGTTCAAGCTGAAAGGTCTTTTACGTCGG
Source organism: Pirellulales bacterium (assembly GCA_039831735.1). Classification (GTDB taxonomy): domain Bacteria; phylum Planctomycetota; class Planctomycetia; order Pirellulales; family UBA1268; genus CACORA01. The sequence continues at coordinate 79 of JBDOMS010000009.1, read as the reverse complement.
AGGTACCACAGAATCAAACCCCGCAGTCGGTTGAGCAACAGATGGCCCTCAAATCTCAAAATAACGCAACGACACTTCC
>JBDOMS010000681.1:0-1746 GCA_039831735.1 Pirellulales bacterium | reverse complement strand
GTGTCGATATCAAGATTGTGAGGATATTCAATACCTATGGGCCGCACATGCACCCATTCGATGGTCGAGTCGTCAGTAACTTCATACGTCAGGCGGTCGCGGGGGAGGACATCACGGTGTTCGGGGTGGTTGACATCGAAGATGATCATGATCATCCGGCGGCAGGTGGACTATACGATTTGGAAGGCACTGGCGATGTGGATGACTTTGCATTCGCAGATGATGAAGCCGGCATCGATGCGGTTCAGGCAGCACTGCCAGAAAAGGATGAAGTTGACAACAAAGCTCCGTCACGGTCGTCACAGATCAATACGTGTGCGTTAATGGTAATTGCGACTGTAATCCGTCCCGATGAAATGAAGAATCTTTCCGATGAAGACAAGATGATACACCTCATGAAAAAATTCGGGGAGATTGGGCCAGATGAGATTCAGTTGTTATTTAAGATGGCTGCACGGAACATAGGAGCGGACAAGAATGACAAGACTAAGTTTCTACTCACGATGATGTCAGTTGACGGAACTATTTCCGATTATACCAGTGGCATGGCGTCATCCGAGCATGGTCCTGAAAGGAGTCAATTTCAATTTATGTACAACAGAGGCAAACTGGTGCTAATAGGAGGAACTATTGGCAAGGTCAACGGCGGCAGTCGGATTACTTTTGATGTGTTTGGCAAATGGGAAAAAGAGTAGAGTAGCCCATCCTTCAACAGGTATTCCGAAAACTTCCGCAACCCACTCAATACTCCAAATTGTCAACGGCATCGGAAAGTTGGTCGTGTGTTCGCTTCGTGTATCTGGCGGTCGTATTCAGATTCTCGTGTCCAAGCAACTGAGCCAGCCCAACCAAATCGTTTTGATTGTCTTCCAGAAACTTGTGAGCCATCGTGTGTCTCAGCAGGTGAGGATGAATCTTCACGCCGATGATCGCCCCGTACTTGTCGCACAAAGCACGGATGCCACGGTCGGTCAATGCTCCACGTTCCCCAATGAAGACCTTCTGGCTTTCAACGGGCGGACGTGATTCAAGGTACGCCTGCAAAGCACGCCGGGCAGCAAGTGGCAACGGCACTGTCCGCTGTTTGTTCCCTTTGCCAAAACGAAACACAATGGAGCCAGACCGTTCACCGATCATCAGGTCATCAAGTTCGAGGTTGACGACATCGCTGACCCGGCAACCTGTGTAGAGCAACAGCGAAAAAATTGCATTCGCCCGAACGTCTTGTCGGAGTTCGATCTCTCTCAGCAGCCGTCGCACTTCTGATCGTTCCATCCCCTTCGGTGCCAACTCTTGACGACGAAGTTCCTTCACCTTTTTGGCAGGATTTGTTGGGACGTGATCTTGATCCACCAGCCAGCCGAAGAATCGTCGAATTGTGACCAACGCTCTGTTGACGGTTGAGACAGCCTGCTCTTTGTGACGCCGAAGATGATTACGGAAGTCGGTCACATCTCTGGTCGTCACCCGGTTCACCGAGAACGATTCATTGTTCGATTCAGCAAACCAGCGAGCGAACTTTCTGATGTCCTGACTGAATGCAGATCGAGTGTTGTCTGTGAAATCATTGGCGTTAAGAAATTGATTGAACAGACAGGCTTCGTCTGCTCCCACAGGTATGGTGCGAAAAACATTATCGGATGAATTCTTCACGCTTTAACTCCACGAAAGTGACAACAATTTGACGGTTTCGGTCTCAGATTGGGGTGATAATGACTCTTATTCGCCGTGTTCTTGACGTTAGTC
>JBDOMS010000524.1:0-1752 GCA_039831735.1 Pirellulales bacterium | reverse complement strand
CTCGTCGTTCTGCGGGTGATGGCCGCTCCTCGACTACTCTGGCCTTGTTGCCTCTGCCCCGCTTTGGGGGTGTCACCAACGCCCGGTGCTTAGCGTTGGATGCAAACACACCGTGGAAACGTGTCAGATTGACTCTGGGTTTTGGCACCAGAGCCGGCAGGTGCGCAATGAAATCCAGCGGCTCAAAGAATACATGGGTGGTGCCGAGCCTGCAGCGACGCCATTTAGCGCTGTGACACAGGGTTTATCCAGTTGTCGTAATGAGTCGTAGAATCCACGACAGATCATAAACCAGCCAAGTGCATCCTCACCAGAGCTAAATGCCATGGTTTCCTCGAGGTCTTGCCCGGCGCTAAAGGCACGCTCGCCAGACCCGGTTAAAACGATAGCGCGTATACCGTCATCAGCGTTTAACCTGTAAGCCAGAAGATATGATCCGGGTTGAAAATAAGTGCCGCATTCCGACCGTCGGCCCGCAAAGCAGTGCGTAAACGATTGACTCGATCGCGATATTCCTCTGCGGACTCAGTCAGTTCTCGAACAGATGATTCATTCATTGGGAGGCTCCGGTGACTTGCTTTGTTTTCCCTTCAGCAGGGTAATGAACAGGGTGCTGGCAAGTATGACGATCATTCCGGATACCTCAAAAAGACTCGGCAACTCGCTGAAGAAAAAGTAACCAATTACCCCTGCAAAAACAATACGCGTGTAGTCAAATGGCGCGATTAACGGTGTATGTACCCTTCGACAGGCTTCGATGAAGCACCATTGAGCACAGGTGCCAAGAGCTGCTATCAATAACAAGTAAATCCATTCCAGTAAGTCAGGTTGAGTCCAGGTAGTCAACGCAGGGACAAGAAACGCGATTACGGCAACGATCGGGAAATAGAGCATTAACGTGATTGTTGGTTCAAGCGCCGACAGTTTCTTTATAAGGACCACCACGACCGCATGAAACAAAGCGCCACAAAGTGCAACCAGTCCGGCTAGTTGGAAATCGATTTGGCCAGGTTGAGAAATAATGAGAACACCAACAAAACCTGCGAATGTGGCCACCCAGATCGTTTTTGTGATGGCCTCTCTGAGAAAGACAACCGCGAGGAAGGTCAGAAAAAGCGGCATCGTGAATGAATATGCTGTCGCCTCCGCCAATGGTAACCGCGCGTATGCAAAGAACTGGCAGGCCATGGCTAAAACACCAAAAAACGCACGTAATAGGTGAAGGCGAAGGTTGCTGAATTGGAGCGCTGCAAATCGGTATCGCCACACAAAAGGAATAATTAATAGAAGTCCGACAGCTCCACGAATAAACACGATTTGTGAGCTACTAAACGTGTCTCCGATCGCCTTCACCAGGGCGCTTTGAGATGACATCTGGATTAGACATAACACTAGGAGTGCAAGTCCGATGTTATGTGCTGGGATTTGTTTCCGGACGCGATTCAGCAAGATATTCAGGACCTATAACTACGTTAATTTTCGACTTCTTGTGAGATTGTATACAACTAAATGCGTCGTGCTAGGACATCGCTGTTTGGCGCGGTAGGAGCCGAGTATAGGAACAATAAACGCCCTTTTCACCCAAGTCGAACAGCCGATGACTGCTGCTGCGCCACATTGTTTGGAAACGGTGTGATTTCTATCGTTCTCATTTCTCGTTCTGAGTCCCACTCTGGATTGGGTCTCGGATGAGATGCGTGCTCGGATTCCGAGGACAGCCTTGGTCTGAGTTCTTTCATTCAGAAGCGATCG
>JBDOMS010000279.1:0-1753 GCA_039831735.1 Pirellulales bacterium | reverse complement strand
GAATAATTGACATGCTACAGATCCTTTCGCCACTGCGCAAAATCAGTCTGAAACGTTGGCCATTCGCTGAAGAAAAGATGGCCCGCGTGGGGGTACGTCTGCAAGTGTGATCCAGCAATCAATTTGCTCAGTTCAACTGCTTCCGAATAGGGAACAACGGGATCACGGTCCCCGGCAGCAATCCATGTCGGAGCATTAATCTCATGGACATGCTCTGTAATATCCAGTGATGGTAGTGCAGAAAGGAACAACGTGAGTGCCGTTGGGTCATGTTTTGTGAATCCCCGATACATCTCTGCCGTGATCGCTGGAGGGATTTGCGTTGCAGCGTTTCGGTCTGAAGTAAAGAACCTCAACAATAGGGAATAGATCGGTGGCCACACAGCAGTGACCTGAATGCCCTTTTTCATCGCAAGCGATCCGAGACGAAAACGTGACAGCCAAATCAGCCAACTCATCAAGTCTGTGACATGTTTCCCGCTGGAGAAACCTGCAAGGCTTGCGACGGCTCGCACACGCCTTGGATAGCAAAGAGCATGATTCATTGCCATAAAACCACCAGTTGACCAACCAGCCATAATCACAGATTGTTTTCCAATGAGTTCACACAGTGCTTGCTCATAAAGAAATCCAATGTCAGCTTGCCCCAAGGCTGCTGGACGATTTGGCAAGATCCACACTCCTGGAAAATGACCAGGAAGACTAAACGAGATCCATGACTCGTTTGATGGATCAACAAACAACTCTGACGCAATACTCGTGGAAGAGAGGACACCATGAAAAAATACAATTGGTGCACGCCGGTCTTCTCTGGGCATGTGAATGTCTGCGCTAATACAATGGCCATTGATACGCAAACTGACTCGGCGAATAGCAGGCATAACTTGCAAAGTTGGTTCAGACTCCTTTTGATATGACACTATGATTTCGAAAAAGTTTTGGAATGACAAATCCGTTCTCATCACGGGCGGTTCCAGCGGAATTGGACGCGCTATGGCTATGCTGGCAGCTGCATCTGGTGCCCGCGTTGGGCTCATCGCCCGTACAGGAGATATGCTGGCGGAGGTCGTGTCTGAGATACGCACCACCGGCGGTGTGGTGGAGAAAATGGCATGTGACGTCACCGACGTGCATGCATTACAAACGGCTGTGCAAGCACTCGAGCAACATCTCGGTCCGGTTGATGTTGCCATTGCGTGTGCTGGCGTTCATCGAGTCACCTGGCCACTCGACGCGGAACGGTCCCGAGAAGTTATTGATGTGAATGTCAATGGAACAGTCAATTTCTTAGCTACAGTGATACCTGGCATGCTTAAACGGCGGCGTGGACATGTCTGTGGCGTTGCCAGCCTTGCATCGCTTGTTGGTCTGCGAAAAAATGCAGCATATGCAGCGAGTAAGGCCGCTGTCGTGATGTTTTTAGAAAGTCTTCGTGTCGATTGTCGTCAGCATGGTATTTCAGTCACTACCGCATGTCCGGGGTATGTGGATACGAAAATGATTACTCCTGCAGAACGGGCCTCCGGGGTGGCAATTCCCGCTGAACAGGCTGCTGACACTATTCTTGCTGCCATTGAAAAGAAACAGGCTGAGGTATGGTTTCCACGTTGGACCGCCTTGCAGGCGAGCCTGCTGCGACTCCTCCCTCCTCGTCTACGAGATGCGGTCGTCTGCCACTTGCCAGCGATGGAAGAAGCTTCATCAGGCGAGTGAAGCGACAGATGCACGTTTCTTTTGGGGAGTAATTTTGAGT
>JBDOMS010000458.1:0-1755 GCA_039831735.1 Pirellulales bacterium | reverse complement strand
TAACATCAGTATGGTTATTTAGTAAGCTGATGTTAAAATCAACGGAATCTGCCGCGAGCATCTGCTTCTGCTCGAGCCGCTCAAGTGAGGCTACTGGCTTTTTGTTTTTAGCGAGGCGAGCTCTTTTTCCAGTGGAGCGACTTTTGTTACGGCGAAGCTTTTTATTCATGTTAAGCACTAGGTGTTTGAGTAGTTATGAAGGATGCTATGGATGCTATTGGAAGAAATCAGGAGACTTTGATTCACAATCACATTGCTTTTCCTGACGCAATGATCAATGCAAGCCACAACCTCACTGACACCACACTGCTGGTTTTTTAACTCCCCAACCCTACCTTCCAGTTTCAGGCCCCGCAAGAATTTGGTGGATATAGTGATAAAGCACGCTTAAAGCACATGTTTATACGTTTCAGTATGTGATCTGTGATGCCCGCCATCCGTTTTCTATAGAAGTCCACGCCTGCTCTCGACCATTCAAATTCCCGCGCTGCGATCCATCGAGAGCGGTTCATCCTGTGGTCTGATTGTCAGGAGGTCATTCCATGATGCGTTGTGGGAATGGCAATATGAGATGCGACGGGACCTCATGCTGTTGGACGCTGGAAGAACAGGATGCTCCCAAGCGTCCCGGTGTGGTTTGTAAACTCAATAAACACGTCATCAATACCATCTTGCTGGAGTAAAAATAAAAACGCATTGGCATCATATGTGTTCATTTGCATTTCCGGGTCAGGTGGAAGACGTCGGATGGTTCGCCGCAGGATGCGCTCCAGTCCACGACCGAGCTTTCGAATGCGTGCGGCAATCGGACGTGTCCTGTAGGGATCGACACCCTGATAACGTTCAAAGGCTGTCTTTGAATACGTAAGATGTATCGCGGCCAGGCCTCCGGGGCGAAGTCGAGAAAGAATGTTCTTAAAGATGTGTATACCTCTGCTGACCGGTATGTGCTGAAACACAATAAAGGAATGAATCAAATCAAATTCTCCGATGGACGGTGTGATGTCATCGGTTGACTGCATGAGTTGTACATTTTCAAGTTGGCGTTCCTCGCAGTTCCTGCGAGCTTCCGCGAGCATAGACGGAGAAACATCCAGACCAACAACTTCGGATGCCAGACTGGCGAATGGAATCACGAGTCGACCTGTACCACAGCCAAAATCGAGGACACGCTGAGGGGAGAAGTCAGGATCAAAATGCTGCCGGCAGACAGTCAGAATATGCTTGACGTGGTGCGTGCCTGAGAGAAAAAACTCTTCTTTTGATGCTGCAGAAATATTTTCATTACGGTATTTTTCATCGGTGATAACACCAAAGTAAGGATTCTGCGATCCCCATTTTTCCCAGGCCTGATCCGTACCCATGGTTTTTCCTACGACGTGATGTTTCTTTCAAAACGTTTGGACGATTCAATCCGTGACGGCGTATTGTTGTTGGAAGAAAATAATTAAGCCAGATTGATCGGTGGGTCTTGAAAACAAGGAAACGGCAGGTGCCACAGGACCGCACAGAAAAGATGATGGCTTTGGGCACGTATTACGCGGTTTGCATACCTCTCAGCCACGATTGGTTGTCTGTCCAGCCGCACAGGGCATTCGTGTCATTCATAATAGATATTCTCATGAACGGGTTTGCGAGAGCGGGATGATTTCTTTACCAGAAACCTTGAAGCCATTTCCAGCAAGGGTGATGGAGGAACGTCACAGTACTGAGTATCAGGGTCTCTGAAAAACGCTGCTGGATCCTTGTTTGTTG
>JBDOMS010000607.1:0-1762 GCA_039831735.1 Pirellulales bacterium | reverse complement strand
GTAGGTCACCTCGAAGAGCGAGAAAACTATTGATTGGTAATGTGCCAGCGGCAATAAGGTTGGCAACCCAGATGGCAACATTTGCAACAATGATGGTCAGAACCGCAGTCCACTCATTCATGACTGGCCCACGATTATCATATGCATAACGGCGTTCAGAAAATCCCATGATGAGCAATGGTAGGCAGAGGTTGCCAAACTAGGCAACTGTAAGGTGAAAAAGAAGGATACTGCGCCTATATCTCCCGTGTAACACACTCCAGAAGTCGAGGAGCGATGAAATATTGTCAGGGTGCTGGAAAATTGTTTGGAACGTGGGGAATTCGAATGACAGCCACAGGCGTACTGGAGTGAAAAATGTGAATGGGGCTCGGTGACCGCAAGTTGCATCATCTGAACCAGTGTTCTGTGGGATGGTGAGCAGCAACACGTGGCGATGGCATGAGGGATTGTGATGTAACCGAAACTGCTTTTTGGCGAACAAGTCAACTGAAAGTCTAAACTTTCAAGCAACATATCAGGTCGCTGATTTGATGCTCGATATTCATCAGCAAAAGCACACAATGCTTCTGTCGGCAACTCATGGTCAAGCCATGTTCATCAAAATGCAGCGATGAGTGAAACTGGTGGACGGATGCTCCCAATCACGTTAAAAAAATGCTTCAGTGAGTGACATGCTCATCAACATTGAGAGAGGGCTCATCGTGAGATGACCGATTCAAAATCGACAAGTAGCCAGTTGCGAGAACTGGCAGCTAACCGATAAAATCCCATTCTATTCGGTTGAGCGAAGCGAAGGTGTGGGATTTTTCATAAATCTGAAGGAGAATCAGACAATGGCAGAGAAGATCGCAGCCGGAATTATCGGCACTGGATTTATCGGCCCGGCACATGTCGAGGCTGGTAGGCGATTGGGAAACATCGAATTTGTTGCCCTTGCCGAAGCCAATGCTGAGTTGGCTCGCAGTAAGGCGGATCTTCTATGCATCGAGAAGTCATATGGCGATTACCGTGAACTTCTGGCCGATCCTCAAATTCGTGTCGTTCACAATTGCACACCAAATCACCTTCATTATCAGGTAAACAAAGATATTCTCGCTGCCGGCAAGCATGTGATCAGTGAAAAACCTCTTGCAATGACCAGTGCGGAGAGCAGGGAACTCGTGCAACTTGCATCGGAGTCAAAGTTGATCCATGCCATTGATTTCAACTATCGCTACTACCCGCTGGTTCAGCACGCAAGACAAATGGTCCAACAAGGGGAGTTGGGCGAGGTATTCACTCTCCATGGCTCATATTTGCAAGACTGGCTGTACCTCCAAACAGACTGGAATTGGCGTTTGCAGCCGGAAATGTCAGGAGACAGTCGAGCGGTCGCGGATGTTGGTAGCCATTGGTGTGATTTGTTGCAGTTTATCACCGGTGAGAGCATCGTCCGTGTCATGGCCGACATGCGAACCGTGCACAAGACGCGGATGAAACCCAAGAAAGAAATTGAGACGTATGCCGGTAAGGAGCTCGCGCCAAGTGACTACGAACCGCAAGATATTCATACCGAGGATTATGCATCTGTTTTCATTGAACTCTCGGGTGGAGCTCACGGCGTTTTCACTGTTAGCCAGGTCTCAGCCGGTCGGAAGAATCGGCTTTCGTTTGAACTTGATGGCTCTCGCTGTGCAGTGGCATGGGATCAAGAGAAACCAAACGAGATGTGGATCGGTTATCGGGAAAAACCAAATGAAATCCTGGTCAAAGATCCATC
>JBDOMS010000030.1:0-1763 GCA_039831735.1 Pirellulales bacterium | reverse complement strand
CCGTTTGCATGCCGTCCCATCAGGACAATTGCAGCCATACTTGGCGATCTGAACAAGTGATCTTTCGTAAACTCAAGCATTCCGTCGTTCTCTTGCATGATCTCAGCATCAATAATCCTCTGTCTTGCTTTGAGGTGCGTGGACTTTTCCATGGATGGCACACTCTCAATTCGTCCCCGTGACCCGGCAAGCACGACGAAGCCCTCACCGGTGTAATACCCTTTGCCATCAGCATCAGAGCTTTTGCAAACGAAAAGTTGGTCGTCCTTGTTCGCAGTTGCGCTCGTGGGCAATGGTGTAAACAACGGAAGCCCAAGGGTGGCAAGTAATGTAGATGCCGTCTCAAATAGTTCAAGGCACTCTGCTTCAAGCGGTGCGGGCGTATGAGGTCGCGAGCCTTTGTTCTTATTAGTGTCTTTGTACCGTCCGACCTGCCGCACCTGATCAATGCAGTACGACTCAAGAAATAGCGTATGTGTCTGGGTCATGCTGTTAGTTCGCGACAGAGCAACGAGCACCCGTTCCCAAGAAGGAAGTGCTTTGTTGTGTTTAGCGAGTCGTTTTTTTAGATCTCCGGTTTGACCAATATAGACATCGGTGACGGACGCATCCTCATCAGTACCCACAAGAAAATACAACGCAACTTGCTCACTGCTTATTGTGGATAGAAACTCCTTCAGTAGCTTGCGAGGAATTTCTACGACCTGGATGGTGCGTGTGGTAATCTCAGCGATACGAATCCCACGCGGGTCACCGTGTGGCAAGAATATTTGGATGGTTTTTGGACTGGCGTTCATACTAGTTCACCTAGTGCGAATTCTCGCACGTCGATCTTGCCGGTGACGGCGGCCGAGATGAGTGCGGTGCGGCGTTCCTGAAGAAGTTCGATGGCTCGTTCGGCTTGGGCTTCGAGCTGGCCAAACTTCTGCGATCGCTCCGCTATGTATTCAACAATCGCCCGTTGTTCATTCAGTGGCGGAATTGGAACGTGAACAAACTTGACGTTGCCGCAGTTCAAGTGTGGATGCATTCCGCCTGTTTGAATTGACTCCAAAGTCTGGGCACCGTACTGCGACTGCAAAGAAACAGCCAGAAAGGGACCGAGTAACTTGTCTTTGCTACTCCTAACGATGATAAGTGCATGGCAACTGTAGCCGACTTCTTCCTCGGCGACCAATCCGATATCACCTGTTCCGGCTCCAGTTTGAACGATGAGCACATCGTCAAGTTGGAGCGTTGCCTTCGATTGCCACTCGCTCCATTCGGAAGTCACGAAATAGGCCCCATCAAAATTGACCCGCCCATTTTTGATGTGGGTCGCCTGAACATATGGCACACCGCTCTCGACTAAGATATCTCGGGTTGGACCGACATAGCCATTTCCGATCTTTGTGGTGACCCGTGAGAGCATTTCCACATCCCACCCCTCCGGCACCTCACCCAGCCACTCGATGCCGCTCTCCTTCATGGGCACACTGGGATCGAGGCCTTTGGTGACGGCGTGACTGATGACCGCCTGCCGCTTTTCCTTCAAGAGCTCAATCAGCCGCCGCTGCTCTGACACCAACGAGTCGATCTTCGACGTCTCGGTGTCCAGGAACGAGGCGATGGCCGTTTGTTCGGGGAGGGGAGGGACTGGCATCGGCAACGCCTTCAATATCGGCACGCTGATATTGACCTGAGCCGTCCCCCAACCTTCAAGTGTGAAATAACACTGGGCACTGACGCTGTTCATCCAGTAGCAGTAGAAGGCTGGAAGTTGG
>JBDOMS010000022.1:0-7337 GCA_039831735.1 Pirellulales bacterium | reverse complement strand
GGTCGGAAGGGAAGTCCTCGGGGAACACTAGCCAATAGAGTAAAGGCGGATATGCCGCCTCTTGCGGTTTCCAGTGATTTTGCAGCACTCGTTGAGGTTGTTGCAAAAATGACAGCGAGAGATCCCTCGCTGCGTTATCCAACGGCAGTAGAAGCAGCAGACGCGCTCTCTACCTGTATTGGTAGATCTACGGAATCGCTCGAGCCAAGGCCTGAGAGTATTTCAAAAGACTCTTCGTCAGACAAAGTCGATATGCCTTCGAACGGACTTCAGAGACTTGGAGGCTACAGATTTCTTCAGCCTCTTGGAAGTGGTGCTATGGCAAATGTATATCTTGCCGAGCAGGAATCACTCTCAAGGCATGTGGCAGTGAAAGTGCTGCGTCCGGAAACCGTAGCGCGTGGTGGTGCGGTTGAGCGATTCACGAGAGAAGCACGCGCAGCAGCAGCACTGATTCACGGGAATATTGTTCAGATTCATGAAGTGGGATGTATTGATGATGTCCACTTTATTGTGCAGGAATATGTTGCTGGACCATCATTGCGCTCATGGCTTGAGCATCGCGGGCCATTGAATGCCATGCAGGCATTGACTGTATTGGGGGATGTCGGATCTGCTCTGACTCGTGCTGCTCAACAGGGTGTTGTGCATAGAGATATCAAGCCAGAGAATCTTTTGCTGACTCGGGAGGGGGAGGTCAAAGTTGCTGATTTTGGTCTTGCTCGTATTCATGAGCAGGATCTGAGTCTCACGCAAGATGGCACAACACTTGGGACGCCTCTTTACATGAGTCCGGAGCAGGCAGAGGGGCGAGAAGTCGACACACGCAGTGATTTGTATTCGCTGGGTGCGACGGTCTACCATCTCTTGAGTGGTCGTCCCCCCTTTGGCGGTGCCACACTCATAGCAGTTGCGATGTCACACATTCGTGACGAACTTGTTCCCATTGAATCGCTTCGGCCAGATCTGCCGGAAGCTCTGACATCGATGCTTGGAAAGCTTCTTTCCAAGCAGGTAAATCAGCGATACCAGAACGCAAGTGAGCTTGTTCAGGATGTTGAAACAGTTGCCATGGCTGTTGCAGGAGGGTCGCGTCGTGGGGACTCACCGCTTGCCTGGGATGGGGATCTGGATCAATGGGCTTCAGGTGGAGGAGAGGCAGCGACAACAGAAATGAGGTCGTTGCAAGCTCCAAAGCATTCTGACCAGCGATCGGGAATCGCGAATGAACCATCACCTATTGTTCCTTTGATCGATACGTCAAGCGAGAAGAAGCCGGGCCAGAAGAAGCCTGACAGAAAGAGAGGGCGAGGACGAAGGGCGAAACAAAAGCAATCGAGTAATCGAATTGGATTGTGGACAACTGCAGGTTTACTTGGGGTTGCAGGTGTTGGACTGATAGCCCTTGTGCTTGTGCTGTTTCAAACGAAAACAACCTCAAACGAAGGAGATTCAAAACAACCGGAACAACAAGGCATCTCAAATCTTGACAACCTGACGAGCTCAAAGGGATCTAAGTCATTACCAAAGAATGTTGACACAACATCACAATCAGATCAGTCCAATGTAAATAGAGATCAGCCTGTTCCTACTACCGTACGACGTTCGAGGGCTGAACTTGTAGACAGCGACTCTCTTCCGTGGGGTTCCCCAACATCTGGAAAACCTCCATCCCTTGCGTATCTACCATTAGGGGCTCAACTTATTTTGCTTGTTCGCCCTGCTGATCTTGTGGAGAGTGAGGAGGGAGAGCTTTTTCTCAAGGCATTAGGTCCATTTGTTTCTCAGTCCTTAGGAATGCTTGAGAAAGTGAGTGGTAATAGTCTTGATCAAATTGAAACAGTGCAGGCTGGATGGAGAGCCGATGATAATGGTTCGGCTGTAGGTGGATATGCTATTTGGCTCAAGGACTCGGCAAATGAAAAAAAGATAATCAATGCATTTGGCGGAATGACCTCAAAAAAAGAGGGTAGTGAGACAGTCTATTCGTCGTCACAGCTGTCGATCTGGCTGCCGTCGTTGGAGAAGGGGCGACTAGTTGTCTGTGGTGCTCCCAGTGAGGTTGAGTCCATTTTGAAGACGAGCGCTGGCATTGGGCCTGTTGGGGACTCAAGTGAAATCCAAGCCATCCTGACCCGGGATATGGAGCAGCTTGTCGGCATGCTGGATCGAACACGGCATATTTCCCTATTTGGTTCACCTCAGTACCTGAGGTCAGAGGGGAGAGATGTATTAACTGGCTCGCTTGCTAATCTTGTTGATCCACTCAAGGTATTTTTTAGTGATGCAGTGCGGTCAGCCGCGTTGTCATTGCACGTGGGTGATAAGATGTATGTTGAGCTTGATGTCATGTCATCCGTTGATGAACGTGCCTCCGTCATGGCAAAAAACATCATGAAAAAAATTGGTGCTCTGGCAACAGATGTAGAGGATTGGACAGCTGGACTTGTAGGTCTTCAATATGGCCGAAAGATCGTAAACCGTCTTCCCGGGATGATTCGTATTCTCGCTGCAAGTACTCGTGCAGGTGCCGAAGGAAAGGGAGTCGTGGTAAATGCCTATCTGCCGGAGCATGCCGGACACAACATTGCCCTAGCAGCAGAACTGGCGTTGGCGCAGGCGGGTGGTACCTCTCCGTCCGTAATGGTGTCGGCGCAATCAGGAGGCGGCCCATCAAAGCCACTTTCTGCACAAGAAAAACTTCAGCAGAAAACATCACTTAGTTTTCCTCGAGATACACTTGAAAAGTCCATTCAATTGATTGCGGAAGACATCAATTTGACTATTGAGATTCTTGGAAATGATCTCAAATTAGAGGGCATTACGAAAAACCAATCATTCGGATTAGATGAGAAGGAAAAAACGGCAGACGAGATCATCCGGGCTATTCTCATCAAGGCGAATCCAGACGGAAAGCTGGTGTATATCTTCCGTGGACAAGGTGAAAATGAGTCTTTGGTTATTACGACACGGGCTTCTGCAGGTGAACGTGGGGATACAATTCCCCCAGTGTTCTCATCGCCAACAAAATGATTCTCATGTCAAGTAAACAAGAATATGTTTTCGAACAACCCTTTAGGAAATGCTGTTTATGATTATTGTTATGCGGGCTGAGGCTACTCAGGAACAAGTTGACCATGTTATCGAAAAGGTTGAGTCACTGAAGCTTCGACCTCATGTCATTGTTGGCACTGAACGAACGGTCGTTGCTATTGTGGGAGATGAGCGCAACGCAGCTGACAGTGGATTCGACATGTTGCCTGGAGTTGCTGCTGTGATGCCGGTCTTGGCTCCTTACAAAGTAGCAAGTCGTGAAGCCCAAAGTGAGCCAACGGTAGTCACGGCAGGTTCACTTTCGGTAGGAGGTGCGAAGCTTGGAGTTATTGCTGGGCCATGCTCAGTGGAAAGCCTTGAACAAATTGTAGAAACAGCAGAAGCAGTGAAGGCTGCTGGAGCAACTGCTCTTCGCGGAGGTGCGTTTAAACCAAGAACAAGCCCATACAGCTTTCAGGGACTCAAAGAAGAAGGCCTCAAGTTTTTAGCGGAAGCAAAAGCGCAGACTGGGCTGGGGATTGTGACAGAAGTTGTGTCCTCAGAAGATGTACAACTCGTAGAGCGGTATGCTGATGTTCTTCAGATTGGTGCCCGCAACATGCAGAATTATCGATTACTGGAAGCTGTTGGTAAAACAACAACACCAGTGCTCTTGAAGCGAGGTCCCTCTGCAACGGTCGAAGAGTTTCTTCTTGCAGCGGAGTATGTTTTGGCTGGTGGAAATCGTAATGTTATGTTGTGTGAGCGGGGCATTCGTACATTCGAGTCACACACTCGTTTCACGCTTCCTCTGGCTACAGTCCCATGGCTCCATGCCAGAACGCATCTTCCAGTCATCGTTGATCCCAGCCATGGTACAGGACATGCGAGTCTTGTTGAGAGCATGGCGGCGGCAAGTGTAGCGTCTGGTGCCGACGGGCTCATCGTTGAAGTGCATCCTGATCCAAAAAATGCTGCGAGCGATGGAAGCCAGACGCTTGATATCTCAATGTTCAACAACATGATGAATCTGTGCAAGCGTATTGCCACTGCTGTTGGACGCTCGCTGTAGCACCATTTATTGTCATCGAAGGTCAACGTATAAAAACGATCGTGAGCCCCATGTATACGAGGACCCCAACGATATCAACAATGGCTGAAACAAAAGGATTACTCATCAGTGCTGGGTCAAGTCCAATGGATCGAAAGAGGAGTGGTAAGAGTGAGCCAACAAGGGATCCGATCAGAACAACAGAAAGCACTGTGACGGGAATGACGAGAGCCTCAATCGCAGAAGGTGCATAAATCAAAGCGAGGAGATACCCGGGTATCGCCAATAATGCACCGAGTAAAAGTCCCATTGCGACTTCTCTTCGAAAAATATGCTTCCAGTCTGATAATTTGCAATCACCCGCAGAAAGGGCTGTAATCACAAGAGCTGCTGATTGATTGCCGGAATTTCCTCCACTGGCAATGATCAGTGGAATGAATGCGACGAGCCATAATTGAGGAGCTGATGGCTCCCATGTTGCCAGCACCATTGCAGTGATAGCGGCAGTAGCGAACAGAATAGTCAGCCAGACACCACGCTTCCACGTCATCAAGACAAGCGCTGTTTCTAAATACCCTTCACTGAGTGGTGCAACAGCACCACTCATCTGCGCATCTTCAGTTGCTTCTTCACGAATTGCATCAATGACGTCGTCGTGGGTCACGATACCTACGAGACGGTTCAGGTTGTCGACGACTGGTACGGCAAGGAAATCAAAACGGGCAAGGGTCTCTACAGCGGACTCACTTGGATCATCAACATGCACGCTGATCAAGTCACGCTGCATCAATTCTGAAACAAGTGCCGTGGGCTTGGCAAGGATAAGGTCGCGGAGTGATACGAAGCCAACAAGTGTTCGTTCAGCATCAAGAACGTAGATGTAATAGATGATTTCACTATCGGGCGCTTGTGAACGCAGCCTTGTGATGGCTTCTCCGGCAGTAATGGTTGCCGGGAGCGATGCGTATTCTGTCGTCATGAGTGACCCAGCGGAGTCCTCTGGGCAGGAAAGCAACATGCGAATGTCATGTCGCTCGGCCTTTGCAACAAGCGGAAGAATATCCTCCACAAAGTTGGGGTCAAGTTCTCGAAGAAGGTCATCTCGATTGTCAGCCGCCATGCCCTCGAGAAGCGGGCCTATGAAAGAACGGTCTGCAGTCTCAATAAGTTCAACCTGGCGAGCAAGCGTGTAGTAAGAAAATATTTCAGCTTGCAACTTCACTGGTAAGGCATCCAAAACCTTCCATATTTCGATGTTATCCAGCCCCTCTGTAAACTCTGCAACAGTGGCTGGATGGAGTTCTTCAGCAACTTCACGAAGCCCAGACACATCTCCCTCGGAGAGCATTACTCGTAATTCAGGAATGAGTATGGGATTTGCGTTGGCCATGGTGGGAGGTCAGGTTAGAGGTTCGGCCTATACTACTGGAAACTTTTCATAAGATTTAAAGTATGACATGAAACCATTGACTGTCGATTATCTTATTCGTGATATTCTCCCAACCCTGTTGGTCGGCATGGCAGTGTTTTTAGTGGTAAGCGTGGTTTCTCAGCAGGTATTTGCGGTGAATGGTGATCCAAGTGCTGGTCTCCAAAAACTGCTTTCTCGCTCATATCTCCCACCGGATTTCGACCAAGATGTTTTTGACGAGTTGTGGACAACGTGGGAGAAACCACTTAGGCGAAAGGCCTCAGAAGCAACAATTGAGGAACGTCGAAGGATGACGATGAAGCGGTATGGCCTTTTGCCTCGACCGGATAATTCGTCCCTTCCAATGCAGTATGTCGTGGGAGATGACGGCAGTTGGTCAATGAACTGCTTTGCATGCCATCAAGGGCAGGTGAATGGAGAAATGATTCCGGGTTTGCCAAACTCTAACTACGCTCTTGAAACCCTTACGGAGGATGTGCGTCGTGTCAAAATACGCCAAAAAAAAACTCTTGGTCATATGGATATTGGTTCAATGTTTCTTCCACTGGGGACGACAAACGGTACTACCAACGCAGTCATATTTGGTGTCGCCCTCATGCGATATCGTGATGCAGACTTAAACCTTGTGACGCGTACCCCTAGATTCGATTTGTCTCATCATGATATGGATGCTCCCCCATGGTGGCATTATGCAAGTAGAAAAACATTGTATGCAGATGGTTTTGCGCCTCAGGGACACAGGATGCTTATGCAGTTTCTGTTGGTGAAAGAAAATGGTCCTGCGCAATTTAAGGAATGGGAAAATGACTTTCGTGATATCGAAGCCTGGATCAAACAATTAAAATCTCCACGATGGCCTTATGTAGTTGATGCGTCATTGGCTCGTGAAGGTGAGAAGATATTTTTAGATCATTGTGCAGGCTGCCACGGTACGTATGGAAATAATCACGTTTATCCGGAAAGAATTATTCCTATCGATGAGATCGCGACTGATCGGGTTCGTTTTGATTCCCTCTCTCAAAAGGAGAGGTCAGACCTCAATGTGAGTTGGTTTGGTGAGTATGGCCAGACATCACGATTATTAGGGAGGCGACAATCTCCAAAAGGATACGTGGCACCTCCCTTAGATGGCGTGTGGGCCACAGCGCCATATTTTCACAACGGCTCCGTGCCAACGTTATGGCACGTTCTCCACCCATCCAAGCGTCCGTTCGTGTGGCGAAGAACCCCTACAGGCTATGACAAAAAACACGTCGGTCTAGAGATTGAGGAGTCGCAATCAATGCCCTCAGGGGATCTCTCGTCCGCTGAGAGACGGACCTGGTTTGATACTAAAAAATTCGGGAAGTCCGCGGTTGGCCATGACTTTCCGAATGTTTTGACTGAAATCGAGAAAGAAGCTGTCCTCGAATATCTCAAACAACTCTAACGACTTGCTACACTGCGTACTTCCAGGAGGAGATGATTTATGACGCAGATTGAAGCCGCCCGTGCTGGTGAGATAACCCCAGAAATGAAATTTGTTGCTCAGCGAGAGGATCTTGCTGAAGACGTGGTGTGTTCGGAAGTTGCCCGTGGGCGAATGGTCATTCCGGCAAACAGGGAGCATCTGGCAAAACGGCTTGAGCCTATGGGCATTGGTGTGGCTGCCCTGACAAAGATTAATGCCAATATTGGAAACTCAGCTGTTACAAGTGATCTGGAAACTGAATTAGAAAAGCTTCACATGGCTGTTCATTACGGTGCCGACACGGTCATGGATCTTTCAACAGGAAAAAACATTGATGATATTCGCCGAGCAATTATTGATACCTCGCCAGT
>JBDOMS010000350.1:0-1770 GCA_039831735.1 Pirellulales bacterium | reverse complement strand
CGTGACGAAAAACTCAACACATGCCACTCCCACAACTTCCAGTTTTTCAAGAATCTCAGAGGCAACTCGTTCGGCTTCCTTACACATGGATTCTGATAGACCAGATGGCACTGATGAAACATCAAGGATATGGTCAACGTGAGCATTTCGCGATGGAGCAAACACAACGCTTTGACCATCAAGCCCACGCGCTACAACAACAGAAACTTCACACTCAAAGTCAATCCAACCTTCCAACACACACTCTTGAGATCCAAGGGACTCCCAGGCGTGCTGGAGATCCTCATGCGACTGAATTTTTTGCTGACCTTTCCCGTCATAACCAAATGCAGCCGTCTTGAGCACACATGGTATCCCCAACTGTTTGACAGCCGCTTCAAGTTCGGAGTGAGAACGCACAACTTGATGAGGCGCACATGGAAATCCATTTTTCACCAAGAACGCCTTTTCACGCACTCGATCTTGCGTAATGTAAAGTACATCTGGCGCTGGTCGTATTGGAACAAAATCTTGCATCGCACGCGTCGCGTGCACCGGAATATTCTCGAACTCAAATGTAAGTACATCGAGTGACTTTGCAATTTCAATCAAACGTTCTTCGTCTGAATACTCTACCACATGCACTCGATTGCAGTGATGCGCGCACGGACAATCTGCACTGTCCGAGATTGCTTCAACACGATACCCCATGCGTTTGGCAGCTACGGCAAACATTGCTCCTAACTGACCTCCTCCCATAACGCCAAGGACCGCATTCGGGACCACGACTTGACCATTTTGCCGAGATGGGAGAGGGTTCATCTTTTCACCAACACTCATTTTCCTTCCTCTTCACAGCATGCTGTCCTCACGACACTTCATGAGGAGACTCCGAGAGAACACGTTCTGTCTGAGCTGTTCGATACTCATGAAGTTTTTTTTCGTAGCCAGAATCGGTTGTCGCCAGAATGGAAACTGCAAGCAACGCTGCGTTTGCAGCACCTGCAGGCCCTATTGCTAATGTACCCACTGGAATCCCGGTTGGCATTTGCACAATGGATAACAATGAATCGACACCTCGAAGTATCGATGATTCAACTGGCACACCCAGCACAGGTAATGGTGTTTGAGCTGCAACCATGCCAGGCAAGTGAGCTGCACCTCCAGCGCCTGCGATAATAATCTTGATGCCACGACTCGCTGCTGTTTTTGAGTAGTCTGAAAGTTTGTCTGGTGTTCGGTGAGCTGAAACGATCTCACATTCGTGAGGCACGTCAAACTGCTCAAGAATCTGAGATGCGTGCTGAAGGGTAGACCAATCAGACCGACTGCCCATCACAATGCCAACAACGGGTAATGTAGAATTGGTATGCATCACAACTATGTCCTTCTGAAAAGCCGAATCCCATGGCACACACTGGGAAGGAAGTATTGAACATGTCATGATGCTCTTGTTTGATCATCCTTGCAACCGACCCCCATATGGCAAGCAGACTCCCCGACATCCTGACGATTGACTGGCCAAAAAACGCCGTGTCTCCAACCTCAGCAGCACAGTTGGCACTGAAGCGTGCAGTCAAGCTTGTCCGCAGTGGAGGGCTCGTCGCTCTGCCAACTGAAACAGTTTACGGCCTAGCGACAGATGCACTTGATAGCGAATCAGTAGATCGAATTTTTCAGGCAAAAGGACGACCTGCAACGAATCCACTGATTGTTCACGTCGCTGATAAAGAAATGGCCAAGACGCTTGCCGCTGACTGGCCGGATACCGCTGATGCGATTGCCTCACAC
>JBDOMS010000018.1:0-1771 GCA_039831735.1 Pirellulales bacterium | reverse complement strand
CTGCTGAGCGCGCAGTCGCCGTTGATGATCAGGTGAGCAGGCCGAGGATTGAGTGCAATGATGCTTCTCGCAGTTTGTGCAAGACAATCCGCCATATTCACCCATTCATGTTCTTCCTCCTTGACAGGCGAACCAGGCCACTTCGTCCCTGGATAGACCTGAGTTGGATCGGCACTGATGTGTGTATCGGCAAGCAAAGCTACTCGGCTTGGGTCTAACGTGGCCTGCTCACTGTCCGAAGTGGCCCACGCGCACGTTGACAGCAAAGTCGTTCCACCAAAAGCGCGCGAGTACTTCAGAAATTGACGCCGAGGAATCGGAGGAAGAATGATTGGCATTGCTGCTCCAGTTTATAGGCAAGACATGTTGTGACTTCCAGATGTTGTTCATGCAGGAGTCTGTTTTAGCGAGATCATACTGATCTTGAAAAGAAGCCGGTGTCTTCTCTTGTGAGACGTGTTCAGATTTCCAATTCAGTAGTCACAGTTCGTACATACCACGCTACGGAAATGACTAGCTCGCTCTATGATATTCGGTGAGTCTACGTCTGTCTTGGCCGCACTGGAGCCCTTCACAAGACTTTCTGTTTCTCAAATGATCGTGTTTGTTATGATTTCGGATATCGCTGCGATATCACTTTTGTGCCTCGAATAATTGCATGCACGTGAAACGACGAACGATGCAATCCAACGTAGGACTGATCCACTCCTTGTTTACGAATTGTGTAGCCAATAACTCCAATCGATAATCACAAAGGTGCGAATTGGATACCAACAGTCCAGAAGAAGACAGTCAGGAAAAACAAAAACCTGCGTGGTCCATTCGAACAATAGCCTGGCTTTGTATTGGCATTGGTCTTGCCGGGTACCTCATTGTCATCCCATATGCCGACCTGTTGATTAATGAGTTTCGTGAGCAACCCTCAATTATTCAGGCAGAGGATTTAACTGTAGCTGAAATTTTTCGGATACGAACAGCAAAATGTATTGTTTTTTTCATATTCACCTACTTTGGTGCTTGCTTGGCAAGTTTTCTAAATGTTGTGGCCAGCAGTGTGCCAACAGGGACATCGTTTCTGACACGAGCCTCAGCTTGTCCGCAATGCGGCGGAACCATTCGACGCATCGATAATCTTCCAATCTTTAGCTATATCAATCTTGGTGGTCGTTGCCGAATGTGTCTATCGGCCATCCCTGCCCGTTATTTTCTTGTTGAACTGATTGGTGCAACGATCTTCGGATCACTCTTTCTTTTTGAACTCGTGACGGGTGCAGCAAACGTCCCATACTTCAAGGAATATTTTTATAAAGGCATTATCTGGATCATCCTGTACACCAAATGGCCCGTTGTCGGAATCTATCTCTATCACTGTGCGTTCTTCTGCTGCCTCATGATCCTGTCACTCATGGAATGTGATCGATACCGCTGCCCGAGGTGGTTCGCAGGATGTATCCTGATGAGTTTTGCCGCGTTATCACTGGCAGTCCCCACGCTTCAGCCTGTCAAATTCTATGTCCATGTGAATAAAGAGCTTGCAAACGTCTTGTCGCCTGTAGCGATTTCTCTTACCACCTGTCTGGTCGGGGGACTTGTTGGTGGTCTTTTGACAGGCGCCCTGCAGTTGGTCGGACGTCACGCTCAACTGATTCACGCATCCGGAGTATTCCAGATCTGCGGGAATGCCTTCCCTCTCGCCGGGACACTGATCGGCATTGTGCTTGGATGGCAGGCAACGCTTACCATCCTGGTTGTCACCTCGGTTGTTGCCATC
>JBDOMS010000580.1:4246-7357 GCA_039831735.1 Pirellulales bacterium | reverse complement strand
ATGGTCCTTTGACCTGGGTTGCCATGGCGAACCTGTGCATGGCAGCGCCGAATGTATTGATTCTCGAAGCAAATGCGTTGCGAGAGACTTCATCCGGCTCCAGAGGCCTCACGAAGAATAAATTTTTCAAAGAACCAATCGAATTTGATGGCTACTACTTCAAGCCATCCGGGAAACCGGGATTGGGTTATGAATATGATGAAAAATTCGTCGTGAGCCGGAACCGGTTGGCATGAATGACGAGTAGTGCTTCGTCAATTGCTCTTGCACAAGCTGTTTCCCAACGTCTCCTGATGTTTCTTCCGCTTGTTGCATGCTGTCTTTGCATCAGAAAAGTTCAAAACGTAGCAAGGACGGGGAGTTGCATTGAACATCTGGAACAGGACCATTCATTCAGTCCGTAGCATTTTGATTGAACGCCCTTCGGTGGAATAGCGCCAAGGTGCCTAGAATCATCAAGAAAGAAAATCAATCGACACAGACGTTCGCCAAGTCATCAGGAATGCTGATACACGTCTAGACCTCAAAACTTCAAGCCAACAGCAAAGTCAGAAAGTGACTTCTCTCAGCTTTGAACAACATCAGTCATTTCACCAGTACTGTCACTAAAAGTCTCATCCCGTAATCCGAGCCGATGCAGAATGGTGGCATAAAGATTGGAAAGCCGCATTTTGCGTTCATCATATTTCAGAAACTGACCGTGCTTGAGCCCCAATCCACCACCCCCGGCAAGTAGCAATGGATAGTTGTGATTATTATGTGTACGGCTATTGCTTGATCCGTAAACGACGATTGTTCGGTTCAGAAGGTTGCTTTCCCCTTCTTGAGTGTCCTTCATACGTTGCAAAAACGCTGCATGGTTTTGAGCGAGGAACTGATCAAACCGTCCAAGTGTTTCAACTCCACCGGCTTTTCCTGCACCGTGTGCCAGACCGTGCCAGTTGGGCGACAACCCGATGCAAGCGGGGAATGCGTTCGCTACGGTGGTTGCACCGGCAACCTGACCAATCATGTAGGTAGCGACTCGAGTCGAATCCGTTTGGAAAGCAAGATACATCAGATCATAAATAGCTTTGATATAATCCTTGGGGCCGCCCTGAGTAGCATTGACTTGAACAGCTTCTGGCGAAACATCCGGCTTTGGAATTTCGAGCCACGATTCGGCTCTTTTGACGCGATTTTCAACGGCCCGAACCGAAGACAGAAACTCGTCAAACTTCCGTTGATCATTCACTCCAAGTTGTGAATTCAACGTTCGCGAATGTTCCATGACACGATCCAGCATGCTTCCTGTATTTTTGAGTTGTCGTCTTTGCTGTGCAATCGTTCCTCCCTGCTCCTCACCGAACAACCGATCGAAGATCTGAGCTGGACTTGAAAGCGCGGGAATTGGCCTCCCTTCACGCGAAAACGATAACGTACAAGATCTGGTCGGCTCTCCCACACCCCCATCGCTTGAAAGGGTAATCGACCGATAACGGGTGGAACGGCCCAGTTCTTCTGCAATGCGTTGATCAAGTGAGATGGTGTTCGTGAAGGTGCCATTCTTCATCAACGACCCAGTCAGGAAAATATCCCCAGTATCATGTCCGCCCATTGACCACCCGTTTGGATGAGAGACGCCTCCAATTACCGTGACTTCATTGCGAAGAGATGCAAGCGATGACAGAACATTCGTGAATTCAAACTCCGTTCCCTCGCCAGTAGGAAACCATCCCCACTGCCGACTTGGGCTGTCATCACCAGGAACTGCCACTCCAAACGGGAAATACACACAGCAAAACCTTTTCGGCAGACTTTTTGCGTTGGAAGAACCCCAAGCCATCGCGTCCAACCAAGGCAGTGCCAGTGCGGCTCCTGTTCCACGCAGCAGTGTTCGACGATCAAGTTGCCAGGATTTTTTTCCCATGATAATTCTTCCGTATTGATTCACTTCGTGCGAAACGTTTCGCATTGAATGATTGACACGATCAACTCATCAAGACGATAGTCTGCCTGAGCAAATTCGTCGGTAAGTCTTTCTATAGTAGCACGATCCGAGAAACCGAGATCTCTCCCCAATCCATATTCCAGCACACGGGAAACCAACGACCTCGCAAACCGACGTGTTTCTTGCCCAGCAAGGTAACGCTTCAGTTCATTGACATCTTTGATTTGGCTCCCATTTGGCAGCACACTATCCGTCGTCACTGAGACATCAAGAAATCGATTCTTTTTTTGTATCTTACGCCTCGCTTCTGTGCGCAACCTGCCAACCGCATCGAAGTTTTCAAGTGGGATGCCCCACGGATCAATACCACGGTGGCAGTCATTACAAGCCTCTCGTGTGCGATGGTGTTCGAGTTGCTGACGGACTGTCAACTTTGCAAATTCCGTATTCTCAGAATCCAGCTCCGGCACATCCGCTGGCGGAGAATCAGGCGGGTCATCGAGCAACCTCGTCCGGAGCCAGACCCCTCGTCTGATAGGATGAGAATCTTCTCCTGTTGAGTTCAGCAGCAGAATTCCAGCTTGAGTAAGCAAGCCGCCGCGCGGCGAATCACTTGAAAGTTGTACCCTTTCAAACTGCCCCCCCCTTGGGCCATGCAAACCATAGTGCTTGGCCAAGGACGCGTTCAACATTACAAAATTTGACTGGATCAGATTCATCGCACTGAGGTCATGCAGAAGCAACTCTCGGAACAATGCTCTCGCTTCTCCTTTCATCGACTCTTTCAGATCATTATTGAACTTCGGATAGTACTCCGGGTTAATGGCCACACGTTCGATCCCGTCCAGATCCAGCCATTGGTCGGTAAAGTTGTTGATGAATTCATTGACTCTTTCTGATTCAAGCATTCGCCTGGCCTGACGTTCAATCTCCTCCGGCGTTGACAGCCTGCCTGAATTTGCCTGGACCGCCAGGGTGGTGTCTGGCATGGTCGACCACAGAAAATAAGACATGCGTGCTGCTAATTCATGTGGTTTCAACGAACGTGGCTCTGAGGTTTCACTGGGCTCAAAGAGATAAAGAAACTCCGGTGAAACGAGCACCATGGTGAACACCTCACGCATCGCTTCCTCAAAACTTTCCGAACTCCCACGGATTTCATCATAAAACGGCATCACCCT
>JBDOMS010000580.1:0-4236 GCA_039831735.1 Pirellulales bacterium | reverse complement strand
CACCCTTTCAAGGTCATTCAAAGTTGCCGGCCGTCGGAACGCACGCGTCATGAAAGTGCGCACAGCACGCTCCGCCCTTTGTCGCTCACTTCCATCGAAAGCAGGAAGCAATTCGCGGTGGCTTGCTGGAGGCCATCGATCGAAAATCGGACCTTCAAATTCCAATGAGTCCAAGACAAGTGTTGTGCGATCCGGGCCACTTGGAAGCAGTGCACGAATTGCCTCCTTGTCGCGACGGTTGATCGGCTCGACATGCTTGAACACAGCAAGGACAGACTCCTGGTCTTCATACCAATGGGAATTGAACTTTTTGAATTCCGATTCCAACTCGACGGAATTGCTGCCCATCTCTTTGGACAGTTGACGCACATGGCCGAAAAGTCGTTTCTTCTCATTGGTGATATCAAAGATCCGGCATGCCAAATCAATTTCCGCGTCAGTATCTGCAGGAATCAATCTCAGCTCCTCGATCATCTTTTGCAACTTCTTAGCTGACTTGGTGAATGCTTGAATAACCTTTTCTTTCGGCATGTCGGGAAACAACCCAACGAGAACGGGAGCATTTTCTTTCGTTCGCTTTGCGACTTGAGCTGACTGTGTTCGATTGAACGCGTGGGTTTCAAACTTCAGCGGCGGTTCGGCTGGCAGACCATCGTCATAAGCATTCGTAACTACAATCGTCACCCCCGGAAATTTTGGGTTGTGTCCAGGAAGAGGGAATTCTTCCATTCGTCCGCGAAACTCGAAAATCTCTGGCTTACCTTCTCCATTGGTGACATCAACCTCGCCGAGAATCCTCGATGGCGATACCGTGTCCGACCGTAGCCCGAGTGAGACACGCATGCGTGGATAACCTTGACCGGATGGAATCAACGCCGCTGCTTTGACCCTAACTACAAACTCTCCCTCCCTTGGATACTCAAGCATCTTTCCAAAAAACCTTCCGCCAGGCTTCATGCGGTTGCCAATCGGAGCCTTGACTTTTGGAGCATTGGATTCGGATGAGGTTTTGAACACATAACGATGGACTGCAGGTTCCGGCCCACTTACGATTGCCTTGGACATGGCTCGTCGGGCAGCCACGATGTAATACTCAATTTGCAGTGGAGAGATGCCGAGAGCTGATCCACTATTCTTAAATCCATTTCGTGATGGAGTGTCTGGTGGAAGATCCCGCGCGTAGTCCAGTTCAATCCCCGTGAGATCCCTCAAGGTGTTGTTATATTCATGGCGATTCAAGCGGCGGACGATCGGTGTGCTTTGTTGCCCGTCCTGTCGTGACACAGTTTTGAACGCCGTTCTAATCCAGGTCGCAAGCTTTCGCCTTGATTCGTTTGATAATGGCTCCGCCTCCTCAGGAGGCATATCGCCTACTTCGATACGATTCAGAATATCGTGCCATCTCTCTCCGGCCGGACCATGGAAAACAGGGGACATGGTGTCAAGTCGCAGGTCTCCTTTAGAGAGCTTGGCATCATGGCACCGAACGCAATGGTTTCTCAGTATCGGGAGGATGTCACGTTCAAAACTTTTTGCCGAATCTGCGACCGCATTCGCCTGAACTGCCAAGTGCAGCAAGGTAACACCTACGATTAGTCTCAGCATTCCAGTGGGGCTGAATCTCAGCAAACTGACGCTCCCTTCGGCGTGACAATCAATATGGCCCCATGGGGATGGGAACTGGTGGGCTCTACTATTTTGCAGAATGATGTACGACAGATCGACACAATTATATTCACATACTCTAGTGCACTCAATTGCATCTGACTCCATGTGCGGATGAAGCTGACGGAGGCTTGCCCGCCCTCGGACCCATAGCCATCTCCAGTTTGATGGTTTACGAAACCGTTTGACATCTGACTTCTTAGCTGTTTTGGGCTAAGGACAGGTACGATGTGCTGCATTGAACATCTGGAACATGAACACTTACATAAGTCCGTAGCATTTTGATTGAACGCCCTACGGTGGAAAAGCACCAGGGCTGACGAGACTCATGACGCCTAGTCACGAAGGCGATGGGTGAGAAGTTGCACTGACGTAATGGTTGTACCGGGCTGAGCTGTGATTGTGATACGATTATCACGACGTACGACCAACGGATCGACACTGGCCTCAAGAGGGGCAAAAAAATCACTGAACTCATGTGCGTCACCTGTATCCAGCACCACAGGAGAATCATTGACTCGGACCTTCAGTGCTTCCGTGATGCCACCACGACGATGCAGGCCAAGGATGAGTCTCACTGATTTCATTGTGGTCCCATCACCAGTGTGAACATCAAACAAGAGTGGTTCACCCTCGCTCTTAATTGCAGTGGCTGTTGCATAGTGTCGCTGTAACTCCACTTTGTTTGCTGGGGCAAGTCCTGCATCCAACATCAGACGCACGATCGTAGTCTCATTGACATCCACCGGGATCGCTGACGCATCAACATCATGCTCAGGCTCAAAGACGACCTCACCGTGGTGGTAATTAAGCCGCATTTGAGTTGTCTTGGTGGGCACAAGGCGGTTGGTAACATTGGAAAGATCAACTGCAATCTGTCTGCCACCCATATTGGTCACAGCGATTGAAATCCGTTTTCCGTCATGAACCGCAACAACATCCAACCAGTCACGGTTGAAGTGAACAGGCAGACGCCGGCCATCGAAGTCTCGCCAAAGTTCAAAGTATTGTGCGATTGTTGTGCGATCGAAGTCATCTCGTGTTCTATGCTTCGTGCGATCCGCCTTGGGAGTAAATGCCGCGTCACCACTATTTGGATTCCACGGCATGTGCAGAAAAATAAATGGAACAAATAGCTCAATCTGATCTGGACGCTGCATGGACTTTGTCAGATATGCGCTCCAAGCAAGCAGCCGAAGCCAATTATCAGAGGGCTGTCGACCGTTCTGTAGTGATCCACATTCGGTAATCAGCATGGGCAAGACATTGTCGACCTTGTGCATGTGGGCACGAAGCATGTCAAGAATCGCTTCGTAGCGTCCAAGCAAGTAGTTCGTGTATCCCATGCCTCGACGTTCATGAGCACCAAGCGTCGACGCATTTTCATAGAAGTGATGAGAGAAGAAGTCGATATGTCCTCGAGTCTCTTCGATGAATCGAGCCTCATCACGATACAGACCAAAGTCTCTGACCTGGACCTGCATGTAGGCTGAAGCAGGCCCACCGACCTTAACAGATGGTGCTTGCCGATGCACTGCGTCTGCGACTCGATTATGGAAGTCAGCCAACAGCCCCCAGCCATCAATGCCCTCCTTCTCCTTCCAGTGATGAGCCCATTCAGACTGCACACTGCTTTCGTTCTTCACCTCCCACCAATGTGCTGTCACCCCACCGTCTTTGATCTGATCCTCAACATAGGCAGCAGCAAGTTCTGCAGCGCTGTCAAAATACTCAATCCTTGGTGTTCCACGGCCAACCAATGGCACGGACATGAACTCAGGCCAGTCGTTAAAGCAGCAGGCAAATGGTTTGCTCAGAAACTCGGGGATTGCACTTCGATACCGAGCTCCAGCATCAAATTGATCGAAAAAAGACATGTCAGCCGCTCCCAGCTGATCAGAACGTTCTTGCAACGGCTGCCAGTCACCCCAACGCTGCGTGATCGCTGGATGAAATTTGAATGCACTCCGGCCCGGGTACATATTGCGTTCCAGCGCCCATTGCTCAAATGAAGGATCGACGGCTCCTGGTAATTCATGCATGCGAAACCATCGCTCACGCTGAAGATCCGATGTGCCACCAATGACCAACTCATGCTCGGTATCGATATCGATCTCAACCCGTTCTCGTGGGAACTCAGATCCAAGATCACGATACGGAATCGTGTCAAACACGGGGGAAATCTGCTTCTGCGCAATAAAGACAAGGTCGTGGATATGACACGTCGACGTTTCGTCATGCAACAAGAATCGAATCCTCATCCTCTCTGGCACCTGATCCGACAGAGGAATAGAGGGCATCTGCACGCGATACAACTCTTTGATTTGCTGACTCCGTGGTGGTGCTTTGTTC
Source organism: Pirellulales bacterium (assembly GCA_039831735.1). Taxonomy (GTDB): domain Bacteria; phylum Planctomycetota; class Planctomycetia; order Pirellulales; family UBA1268; genus CACORA01. The sequence goes on along the minus strand of JBDOMS010000580.1, from coordinate 219 downwards.
GGTGAAAAAGGAATGACATGAACTTCTTTGACTCGGTCAAGGTCTGCACCATGAAAAGCGAAATGCCGAAACAGACCTGCAACCCGCCCTGCTCCTTCCGGCAGCACAACCTCGTCACCATGACCGATTTCCTGCCCGTCGGCCAGGATGGTGATTTCCTTCAGACCACGATCCTGCCCACTGCCGACATACTTGGTATCACGTCCCTCCACGAAGGCG
>JBDOMS010000360.1:6501-7386 GCA_039831735.1 Pirellulales bacterium | reverse complement strand
TCCTCTTTCTCTTAATGCCGTGTTTTCCGGCGTTTTATGCACTTGATAATAATTGCTGATACTCAATGCGACTTATTAATCAGTCGTAACAGTAAATGATCAGTCGCAAAATCAGTCGCAAAATCTGATCAGTCGCAGCCTATTTTTTCCCCTTCTTCTTAGCTGCTTTGAGCTTCTTCAGATCGATCCATCACAGTTAAAGATCTATCAACCATTCGAATATGCGAGCTACAGATATGCCTCCATAATACCAATCTCATTTCCTTCTTTCAGAAACTGCGGCATTCGCAACCTCATGCGAAATACGAACCGCATCCTCCTCACCGCCATTCCAATGCTCTTCAGTGATGGCGGCAATATGCGGGAATGCCTCATCCACATCATTCACTTCAAAACGTACATTTTTGAGTTGAGATTTAAGTCCTTTAACGACTTCTGCATACTCTGGATTCCCATACACGTTAGTCATTTCCAGAGGATCATTTTTTACGTTATACAATTCCCAGCCAGGCGGTGTGCGGACATTGCCCCTTTCCCCTTTCTCATCTACACCGTAGAAAAAGATCAGTTTCCAGTCCTTAGTCCGGATACCAAAATGGGCAGGATTGTGATGGTGTTTCATATGCATCCAATAACGGTAATAGCTCGCCTGACGCCAATCTGCCGGCTCATCGCCGGTTTCCAAGATAGGACGAAAACTCCTACCCTGCATGCTTGCCGGCATTTTCACTCCCGCGTAGTCTAAAATCGTAGGTGCAAAATCAGTGTTATTAATCAAAGCATCGGAGCGAGATCCTTTTTGAATCACCCTCGGATAGCGCACAATCATCGGCATGCGCAGTGATTCTTCATACATCCATCGCTTATCAACATAGTCATGCTCAC
>JBDOMS010000360.1:0-6491 GCA_039831735.1 Pirellulales bacterium | reverse complement strand
CATCCCCTGGTCTGACGTATAGATTACAATTGTATTATCCAGCTCGCCTTCTGATTCGAGATAATCAAGCAGTAATTTAATATTATCATCTACTCCACGAACACAGCGCAGGTATTCCTTAAGATAATGCTGATAGCTAATATGCTTGATTTCGTTTTCTGTCATACTGGAAAACTTTTTCTTAATTTCCTTATCGACTCGCTTCGAGTGCGAACGGAATTTATTTCGAAGGCCTACGGAACTTCCAATACGAAAGAGAAGCTCATCATTGTGTCCCCGCGTAGCAATAGAACCGTTGCCCTTATTATCGTATAAGCTTTCAGGCTCTGGAATATCGATACCCTCATAGAGATCATTATAACGGTCCGCCGCATCCCATGGCCCATGTGGAGCCTTAAACTGATTGAACAGCATGAAGGGTTTGGTTTTGTCGCGCTGTCTCAACCACTCGATTGAAGACTGGGCAATAATGTCTGAACAATAACCCTCTTCCATGATCTGAATTTCTTTTGCATCAGGCGAAACCCGCATACCAAACTCAGGGTTATGGTACTTTCCCTGGCTATTAAGCACTTTGTAATAATCGAATGCCAGCGGCTGGGTGCCTAAATGCCACTTTCCTATAACGGCTGTTTGGTACCCAGCATCCCTCATCGCTAGTGGCAGCGCCTGATCCGATTCAAGCACTTTCCCCCCCAGACTTTTAACGCCATTTACGTGACTGTACTGCCCTGTCAGAATAGTTGCCCTACTTGGAGAGCACACAGAATTAGTGCAGAACGTGTTTTCAAGCACAACTCCCTCGGCCGCCAATTTATCAAGCACCGGCGTCGGGTTCAGCGCCGCCAAGCGCCCCCCATAAACACCAATCGAATGCGCCGCATGATCGTCGGACATAATAAAAAGAATATTGGGCCGAATATCCTTTAAAGGCGCTGCGCTAAGCTCGACGACGGCAACCGCAAATCCAATCACAAGAAAAGATGCAATAGTTTTATTTTTCATAATATCACGCAAGGTGCCAGCTATGGTAAAAACCCATAAACAAGAACCGGTTTCAAAGAATACATGCAATATTTACTTTATTGAAATTTCAAAGCCCATGCAAAGTTAAAGCAAACAACTTACTCATAATCGAAGAGCATGAACCCGAACAGGATGCATTGTTTGGTTTTCACACGACAACAGATAGAGAGGCACTTTTATGACAGACATGAGTGGCTTGTTGAATGCTTCGCATAATCAGGCAGCAGAGTCGCAAAAAGAGTCGCACTTCATATAACTACTATTTTTATAGATCGGATTTTTCCTATATCGCCCACTTCCCTTTGTTCCTAGATCAGCCTTTCAACGCAGTTGGAGGGTTTTTTTGTGTCTTGCCGGCATTCTCTCGAACAGACATAACGCTTCGAGATCAGTCATGAAATTAGTCATTCTGAGGATCATTCGTATTCAAGAAAAAAAGACATATTTCCCAATATATATTCTTCATTCGGTCACGAACCCATCGCGGCCTGCAAAGACATGTAATAATTTATGATACCTCCAACATCATGACTGGAGGTAACGTATCATCGTGGCACGTGATGAAGGATCTCTGCTACCTTATGATCAGCTATCCACGTATGGACGTCTCGCTCCTTATAAAACATATCTTAATGTGAGATAGCCTACGCATCTTTGGGGGCAGTAACTTGATATTTCATGCACGCCATCTCGTGTCAACCGGCTTCCTTGTCTTTCAATTCTCGTGCGTCTTCGCGCAGGGAACCGTTGAGGACTACCTGAGAGCTGCAGCAATACGGGCCAATATTCCTAAGGCCTTAAAGGCATCGAGTTTCCGGCATCAATGGTGCGATCACGGACTGATTGTGGAGCGAACCAAAGCTGGTCAAAAAACCTACATTCTTGTCGATGGCACATCTACCAAAACCATGACCGTGGAAGAAGCGAAGGAGTCAGGCCGTTTTGAAGACTTTTTTCAACTTCTACCTCTAGGCAGTTGGTCCAAAAGTGGCGGAAGTCAGCTTCCTGTCTTGCTCACATTCAAAAACACCTTTGATCGTCCAGTCCGAGTTTTCTGGGTACAGCATAATGGTGCACTCAAAAGCTATGGCAGCATCCCTCCCGGAAAACGTCGTTCCATCTCTACATTTGAAGGTCATCAGTGGGTGGTCGACTTCAGTCCCAACAAGCTAGCTGGAATTTTTAGTGCTACAGCTTGGGACTGCGATGCAATACTCGACACGCATTCCCAGCAGTGTGCTATGGATGGCTTTCGTAAAACTCTCGTGACACAGAAAGAAAAGAAGAAGCCTCACCAGACCAAACTATTTATTCAGGACTACAACGTCTGGTTCCATAGTACAAAACAGGACGAACCGATAACAACTGATGGTCATCAGAACGACCCTTTCTTGCCTAGATTTCACTACTCACCAAACGGAAAGTATGCGATCGGTTTCCAAGAGACCCAAGTCACCAAGCGTCAAATCCCACTGCTCACATCAGCACCTCACGACCAACTTCAGCCAACAATGAAGTGGATAGACTACGCAAAGGCTGGAGACACAATCTCGCAACGTCGTCCAAGACTTTTCAATCTTACCGAGAAGCAAGTTTTGCCGTGTGATGATAATGCTTTTTCAGACTCGTGGAACGTTCGGTTTCTGCGATGGTCGCCAGACAGCGGACGAGCATACGTACTGTTTAATCAAAGAGGACACCAACAATTAGCACTTCGTTCAATTGCAGCACGAACCGGCCGCCTTCGAGACATTGTGAACGAGACATCAGATACATTTATCGACTACTCGCAAAAAACAATGATTCATTGGCTTGACCAATCAAATGAATTGGTTTGGGCGAGTGAACGAGACGGCTGGAATCATCTTTATCGATTTGATGCCGTCACAGGAAATCAAATCAATCAGATTACCAAGGGGAAGTGGGTCGTTCGAAGAATTGAACATATTGATGAAGACCGTGGTGTGATCTGGTTCGCTGCTATGGGAATCCATCCGGACCAAGACCCCTATCACGTCCATCTCGCTCGAGTAAATCTTGATGGCACGAACCTTGTTGTCCTTACTGACGGAGATGGTACTCATCAGTGGGACTTCAATGCAGATCGATCACTGTTTGTTGACCGGTGGTCGCGAGTGGACTTTCCAGAACGTGCGCAACTACGAGAGGCCAAAAACGGGGCTGTCGTCGCAGACTTATTCACCCAGGATATTTCCCAACTCCAACGACAGAACTTTACCTTACCAATCCGTTTTGCAAGTGTTGGGCGAGACAATCAAACCATGATTTACGGAACCTTGATACTCCCCTCAACTTTCAATCCAGAGAAGTCATACCCTGTTATAGAACACATTTATGCCGGACCACACGACTTTCATGTTAAAAAACAATTCCAAGGCCACATATCTCAACGACGGCTCGCCGAACTTGGTTTTGTAGTCGCGCAAATCGATGGTATGGGAACCAACTGGCGATCAAAAAAGTTTCACGATATGTGCTGGAAGAATCTCTCGGACGCCGGACTACCCGATCGCATTGCCTGGCTGAAAGCTGCGGCGAAACAATACCCTTGGATCGATTTGTCCCGTGTTGGCATTTACGGTGGCAGTGCCGGTGGACAAAATTCCCTCGCCGCCATGCTACACCACGGCGAGTTCTATAAAGCGGCGGCGAGTGATTGCGGATGCCATGACAATCGAATGGATAAAATCTGGTGGAATGAGGCATGGATGGGGAAAGTCGGACCGCACTACAAGCAAAACTCGAATGTTACTCACGCAAGCAAACTCCGTGGTCACCTATTCCTCACCGTTGGAGAACTTGACAGGAATGTCGATCCTGCATCAACGCTTCAAGTAGTCAACGCCTTAATCCAAAATAAGAAGGACTTTGAATTTGTACTTGTTCCCAATGGTGGCCATGGAGTTGGTGAAGGCGACTATCTTTTTCGGCGTCGCCAAGATTTTTTCGTCCGATCACTCCTCGATGTTGAACCTCGTAGATAAGGCCAATACACCGAACTTGATTTGGTGAAAGATAATCAATGAGCGTACGAATAGTGCCATTCCCTAAACTAATAAGACTGCTGTTCACTCGACCAGAGCAACTATTATATACTGTACACACTACGTCCTCGCCTGCATCCTTCTCGCTCTACCAACGACGACCAGCGGAGAAGCATTACTAGTAGCCCGAGGGAAGGAACAGGAACAAAAAATCGTCCTTGGCGGAAAACAAGAGACTATTGGCGGGAATGTCCAGAATGTGGCGGAGAGAAACATGAATCGCAAAAAGTTAAAGCAGTCACTTGGACTTGGGAACTTAGCAATCTTTGTTGGATTGCTTTTCTTCTATCCAACATATTTAAACAGAAGTATTTCTTATGGCAGTGAGCTTGAGCGAGTCATCAAAGAGTTTACTGTGGCACGTAATTGGTCGGACATTTCAGCAATTCTTATTGTCTCTCTTCTTGCTACCGCCTCGCTGTATCTTTTTGTTATTGCTTTTCATAACGAAAAGAATTGAGTGATTTCTGGCCGTGATGACTTAAATTTGTATCGAAGATTCTTGTTATTCGCTGCGGAAAATAGGAGACTATTAGTCGCAGGTATCCAGAAAGTGGTGGGGAAAAACTTGTGTCAAGCGAGATGAGGTGAAATGATGACCATGAGACTTTTACTCGTCACTGGTTTGGTTCTCTATTGTGGCTGCGGCCAGCTAAATAAAAGCCCAAAGAATGCCAATGTTGAGAACCAGTATGATCCATGGCCAAAAGAAACAGAAAAAATTGAGGCGTTGACTGCTGAGCGAGCTGCCAAGTTAGCATCACTCAGGCCGCGGGGTATTTATAACCTGTACCTTACTGGTCTAAAATCCATCGACAAGGACGTTGCTCGTGAGTTGGCAACATTTAAAGGGAACTTACTCTCCCTACGAGGCCTGACTTCGATTGATCAAGAAATCGCACATGAGTTATCGAACTTTAAGGGTTCTAGATTAAATTTAGATGGCCTCACATCAATTGATAAAGACATTGCTCAGGAATTGGTAACGATTCAAGGTCATTTAGACCTCAATGGCCTGACTTCAATTGACAAACAGACGGCTCTAGCCTTGGCAAAATGGAATGGAGGATTCCTAAAACTCGGTGCTGAATCAATAGATGATGATGGTGTAAGACCTTTGGCCGAGAACATGCGTATCTGGTTATTACCAAAATTTCGTGGCTTAAAAACGAAGATAGATAACTGATACAAACCATTCCCAGTCGAAAACAGGAGACTATCAGTCGCAGTCATCCAAAATGCGGTGGGGAGAAACTTTCGTTAAGCGGAATGGGAAAAGCAATAATTATGGCATTTTATTTGTTGCCGCCGTTTTGATTCTTTGTGTCGGACCTTTTTTTGGCGGTAGGAGTGGTTCTGTGTTGATCTTCGGAAGGAAACCCGCCAATCGCTTCTTGGTGGCCGCGTAACGATCGTCTGATGCGAGGTTCGTCCATTCATGAGGGTCATTCTCGTGGTCATACAGTTCTTCGCTGCCATCTGCGTACTGAATATAGCGATGTTGACGGGAACGCACTGAGTGATTGTTTTTACCTTGCGTCGTGATGGCCATCCGTTCGGTGACTGCGTCTGGATCGATGAGCAGGTCGACAAAGCTTTGGCCTTCGAGCTTTTGTGGAGGACTCTTGAGTCCGCAAAGTTCAATCAGGGTTGGATACAGGTCAAGTAGACTGACAGGATCCTCACATCTTGTGTTGGGTTTTGTGTACTGAGGTGAGAAGACAATGAGCGGTACGCGCGTTGTGTTTTCCCACAATGCGAACTTTTCCCAGTGCTTTTTTTCTCCCAAATGGTAGCCGTGATCTCCCCAGAGAATGACAGTCGTGTTGTCGGCGAGTGGCCCATCGTCCAGTGCGGTGAGAAGTTCTCCGACCATGTCGTCCGCAAAGGACAGTGAAGCAAGGTAGCCTTGGACAGCTTTTTTCCATTGTTTGTTGGCAACAATCCACTCATGCCATTGGCTTTTTATCAATTTTCGCGCTGCCGCAGGAAGATCAGCGACATCCTGATTGAGATGTTTGGGAAGTTGAATGGAATCGAGGGGAAACCGGTCGAAGTATTTCTGTGGCGCGTACCACGGAACATGAGGACGGTAGATTCCCACAGACAGGAAAAGTGGTTTCTCGTGTTCTGTGGCAAGTTGTTGTTTAGCCCACGTCACTACTTTTGCGTCAGCCATTTCGGAATTGGCAATGGGAAGCGGTGACCAGTCGAAGTGACCCCCGTAAAACTTTTTGCTGCTGTTGACAGGCCATTTTGCGGGAACACTCTCGTGAGGCATCTGTTGGGTCAGTGAGGGGTAATAGTCGTCCCATGCTTTCGGGTCGCTATACCCTGAAAGATACTTGGGGTCGAAAAACGTGTGGGCATGAAAAAGCTTGCCGGTGCCAAGGGTCTTGT
>JBDOMS010000690.1:0-1780 GCA_039831735.1 Pirellulales bacterium | reverse complement strand
AGTGTTTTTGTTGCTGGACTAAACAGGTCATTCAAAATAATTGTTGACGGATTATTGATGTCAACTGTTGCCTCGATTCCGAATCCAAGGCAAAGCCGATCTCCATTTCCTGACTGAAAGTCAAGGAAATTGGCAGTTCCAAAAAGGTCCCCACGGCGAAATACAACGGTGTCTGCGCCAGAGCCTAATTGGACTAAAGAACCGCCTCGTCCTGGTGCAAGTATGTCGTCGCCCGCACCCGCATTAACAGTGAGTCTGCCATGTGGTGCCATATGTGATGGCCCAACGATTACGTCCGCGAAGTCACTCCCCGTAACCCGGTCAACCCCTCCAGCCATTGAGATGAAGGTTGTAAAATTCGATGGAAGAAGATCATCTGACCCACTAAAGGGATAAAGATCTTTTATTTCAACTTGTTCGCCCTGGACGTTGACTGTGTCGGTTGGTGTAAGTGAAGGTGCTCCAACAAGCAGAGGAATGCCCGATGCATCGACGGTATCGCTACTGGTACTGGTTGTGTTCGTATAAATACCAGACGCATGTGTATTGAGTGAGTAGTTGTCTGTGAAATCTGAATCACTTGGGTTCACCTGTTGAATGCCAGAAATCGGTGGGGGTGGTGTATGGAGCTCAAACCAACCGTCAGTCGTGTAGTTGATCTGAAGGTGTGTGGGCACGTTTGCTGGAGGATCTTCAACTGTGACGATCAGTGATTTCGAAGGTACTTCAATATTCTTTAATTGAATTTCTTGGCCATTGAACCAATCAATAAATGATTCGGATGATTGAATGTCAGAAAGCGTTTTCCCAACCATTGGGTTTGCCGCATTCGCAAATCCAATTCCATAGGAAGTCCAAAGCGGACTCGCATCATAGGCCAAAGCCATGAGCGCTCGCAGGCCGATGGCCAATTCATCATAGTTCATGCTAATAACAGTTTGATTTGGATTTTCACTGTTATTTTCTGCTGCGATAATGTTCAGTCGGCTAGAGACAAAATCGTCAAAGAAGTTTTTGATCTGTGTTTGCGTTTTTTGTCCATTTGTAGCTGGTGACTGAAATGTGTTGTAGTATCCACGAATTGCATCACAGGCTTCTTTGTAGATTCCGTATTGAAGGTTGGTTAGGGCAGCTTGCTGGTTTTCCAGTGGTACGTGATATGCGTCATATACCTGAACATTCTGAAGGTCATCTGGGCCTTCCGTGCCAACAGGCACGCCGTATATGTCATTGACGGTGTCGGGATATAACAAAAGGCTTGAGAGATTTGAGATGCCACTTATTTCTGAAAATACTTCAATCGGGTTTGTCTTGCTGAGGCCGACTGCAGCATCTGTGTATTTCTCTTGAAGTCTCGTCAAAACCTCAGGTGGTAGTGGGCTGACGGTAGGAGCTCCTGGTGCCGACTGTCCAGAGAGGCTTCGACCATTTTTTGGATTATTTGTAAACTCGAAAAAGTGTTCAATAGTAGGAACTTCAATATTAAGACCTTGAGCATCTACTGTTTCACCAGCCGGATTCGTTGTGATGAATTCCTGATTATTTTTGGAAAAAACCAAGAAGTTTAGCTTGTAGGAGTTCGGAACCGGAATGTCCGGTCCAGTAATTGGTCCTGTCAGAGGTGAAGCAGGACCTTTTCCATTAAATGGAAAACCAACAACTCGCATCATGGCTTGCATTGTTATGTTGCTGATGCGGTACGACGAGGTTTGAGTGCCAGGGTAAAAGTTCTCAACAGTGCTGCCTGGATATCGCTGGTTTAAGACGAGCAACGTATAGA
>JBDOMS010000630.1:0-1780 GCA_039831735.1 Pirellulales bacterium | reverse complement strand
CAATGCTCAGAGAGTGAGTTTCCAATAAGTGGCCGCCACTCTGTGCCGTTTGCCACACAGATTCCCTCAAGGGCCACAATAAGCAACACAAGTGTGTATGTGTAATATTTCATGAAATTGCTTTCCATCTCACGACAGACGAGCCCAGACTGAAGATGCGGGCATTGAAACCAGTAGCATTGTGTACTTGAATGCAAGCGCCAACTCAACTCACCGTCATACTTGACGATCTAGGGGCTATGACGGACAACCTCATTGTACCAACTGTGGCCAGTGGGTATCGTTTTCATCAGTCACGCCAAAGAAGAAAATCTCTTCCATCATGATAAACGTGATACAACTATACCGTGAGACCACGAGGTCCCAGTAATTGAGGCTGTGAGCATTAAGGAGTAACGTAAAAAATGGATTCTAAGATCAAGGTACACGGTCCAGTGGTGGAACTTGACGGTGATGAGATGACCCGGATTATCTGGGACTTCATCAAACAAAAGTTAATTCTGCCGTACCTTGATATTGAGCTTCGCTATTTTGATCTCTCCATTCAGAGTCGTGATGCTACAGACGACCAAATCACAATTGATGCAGCACATGCAATCAAGGAATGTGGTGTGGGTGTCAAGTGTGCAACGATCACCCCTGATGAAGCACGTGTTGAAGAATTTCATCTCAAGAAGATGTGGCGAAGCCCGAACGGTACCATACGGAACATTCTCGGTGGTGTCATTTTTCGTGAGCCCATTATTATTGATAATGTGCCCCGTCTTGTGCCAGGATGGACCAAGCCTATTGTCGTCGGGAGGCATGCTTTTGGTGACCAGTATCGCGCAACCGATCTCAAGATACCTGGGCCAGGGACACTCACTCTGACATACACCCCATCTGACGGAACGCAACCAATGGAGATGAACGTCTATGACTTTCCATCGCCTGGTGTAGCCCTGTCAATGTACAACCGCGATGACTCGATCCGTGATTTCGCAAGAGCAAGTTTCCGTTATGGACTTGCTCGACAGTACCCCGTCTACTTGTCAACAAAAAATACAATTTTGAAGGCGTATGACGGCCGGTTTAAAGACTTATTTCAGGAAGTGTTTGACTCTGAATTTAGGGAAGAATTTTCAGAGCGTGGAATAACCTACGAACATCGTCTCATTGATGACATGGTGGCATGTGCCATGAAATGGGATGGAGGGTATGTGTGGGCGTGTAAAAACTATGATGGGGATGTCCAAAGTGATATTGTTGCCCAGGGGTTTGGATCACTCGGATTGATGACGAGTGTGCTGATGACACCCGATGGCAAAACGGTAGAGGCTGAAGCCGCCCATGGCACAGTGACACGTCACTTTCGTCAACATCAGCAGGGCAACCAAACAAGTACAAATCCTATTGCATCCATTTTTGCATGGACACGAGGACTTGCTCACCGGGGAAAAATCGACGACACCCCAGAAGTTGTTAAGTTCGCACAAGCGTTAGAGACGGTCTGTATTAAAACGGTAGAGTCTGGAAAGATGACAAAAGACCTCGCATTACTTGTTGGCAAGGGACAACCACACCTCAATACACAAGATTTTTTGGCGGCAATTGATTCCGGTCTTCGGCAGGCGCTTGTTAGATAGCTTAATCTTGATGTGAGAGCGTGCGATTTAAAAACGCTTCAGTGGCTGGATACGTTTTGTCACTCGACTGCGCAAAGACTCCATGGCGAGCACCTTCGACACGAATATACGTGACATCGGCATTCGCTTGCTTGAGAGCCTCCACAAAACAGTCA
>JBDOMS010000505.1:0-1785 GCA_039831735.1 Pirellulales bacterium | reverse complement strand
AACCACCCACATCCATCAGATATTGAATCCATGGGTATAGAAATTCGTAGACCTCAGCATTCAACCAATCGATCAAAGTCGTGATGCGCTTAAAAAGGGTGGCATCCATAATAGAAACGCTCCTTGTCATTTGCCGTTGGAAATTTTAACCGTCATCATCATGCCCATCAGTTCCATCCGTAGGTCTCTTCTTTCGAAATCAACTCAAAGAGTATGAGACAACAGGCGGAAACAAGAGTAAATTTGTCTGCCTCAAAAATAGCAAACACACCAGAAGAGTCGCAAAAAGACAATCGATCGCATTGATCGTGCTTTACCGCTGTGAGACTAGGCCAAAACCGCAAGCTTCGCGCTGTCGCAGTGCTACTGAGCGAGTGAATATCTCACAATCTCCTGATCATTGCGAACAATTATTGCTTTATTGGCATAGGCCGGCGGACACCAAAGCACATCTCGACCAGACGCAACGTTTGTCGGATCGAGAAGATGTGTTCTAGAGATTTCCTCGTAGCCAGTCTCAGACAACTTTGCAATTACAAGATCACCTGTTTCAGCAAAAAGAAAAAAATGATTGTCATGTTTTGTGATGAATGCGGTTGCTGAACGTTTCGGACGACCACCAAAGGGACCTGTTCCCTGCCAGACAAAATCTCCCTCTGGAATACGCATGGCTCGAAGTTCACCATTTTCATGAAAACCAAAAATGAGACCATCGGAAACGAATGGCTGCACATTGACCGCTGAAATTCCATGCTTGGGTTTATTTCGCCATACAACCTCAACACCAGGCGTTTTCTGATCCATTTTCAAAAGCAGGTTCTTACTCTTGAAGCCTCCAACATACAAATAGTTGCCAAGTCGCACTGGGGCCATAATGATCGACCCATTGTCAGCGTCATACGGTGTTTCCCACAATAACTGGCCTGTCTCAGGATTAACTGCGTACACCCCTCGTGGTTTCACCAACACAAGTTGTCGGACACCAGCACATGTTATGATTGAGGGAGGGACATACCCCTGTTCAGACGCCGTGCCTGTTCGCCAGACCTCTGCACCTGAATCGAGATCAAATGCAGCGGCATGGGCAACATCAGTTCCCACGATGCAAATGAGTCGATCACCATCAACAAGTGGATGACTTGCCCACCCCCAAGTAGCAGCCTTCGTTGAATAATCTTCTTTGAGTTCACGCGACCACTGTATGCTACCCGTCGATGCCTCAAAACATATAAGTGAACCCTCCGCACCGAGTGTGTACACACGATCACCGTGTACCGTTGGAGTGCAACGCGGACCAGATGGATATGAGATTGTATAGGTCACTGGATAGTCATATTCCCAAAGGATTTTCCCTGTCTCTTCTTCCAAACAAACGACACGTTCCCGACCAGATGGTGCCTTTGCCTTATTACTGACGTCATCTGAGGCTGCCGTCGGGAAGTAGTCACAAACAAAAATCCGGCCATCAGCCACAGCCGCTCCAGCGTATCCTCCACCAATGGGCGTTCGCCAAAGCAACTTGGGAGCATGATATACAAATGTTGTGATAATCCCTCGTTCTCGCCAAACATTATCTCGCCTTGGGCCCATCCACTGCGGCCAGTCTTCACCTCGACCCTCACTAATTATGTACACAGATACAATAAATATCGCTGCAACACTGGCTATCCGACAGATGGTAGACGTTTGGAACATTAGTCACATCTCCTCGTGGGCTGACAGAGTCTACCAAGACGCTCGCATGTCAATGAAGTTTTCCACGCACCTAAACAATTCAGCAAAAGA
>JBDOMS010000186.1:0-7450 GCA_039831735.1 Pirellulales bacterium | reverse complement strand
TCATAGATTTGCCACCTACATGGAGGATGCTTCGGCAGCGGTAGGCAATCGTGAGGATCAGAAAAACTATGAAGTGTCCAAGCAGAGGCTACCAAATGTTCGTCAAGCCGGCCTGCTACAAGCCCAAACCTTCCCGGAGGCAGACTCCATTCAATAGCTTTACTTCCCACACGAATTTGAATGCATGTCTCAGGCAGATCGGTTGTATCTAGTTCCAAGGACAGCCCCACATCACGAACTGGGAGAAGCCGTCGAGATTCTTCGGGATAGAAATTGGCATCATCAAAAATAACTTGTGTTGGAAAAAAACGCTGCCATGATCCGTAACCTGCTTTGCAATTTGTGACAAATGTTCCAATTTCTGCCAGTATGTTGGGAGGAGTAAGAACAACAACATCATTGACAGCAAGGTCCCCTTCAGAAAAACGGACGGTTTCTCCCGGAAGTCCAAAAATTCTCTTTATAATGGGCGTGCCATCAGGTGTGACCAAGAACCAGCACTCAAACCGCTGTGGTTCGAAGTATGGGTCGATGTATGGACACCATCCTGAAGAAACAATATCCCCAGGATGGAATGCAGGGGTCATCGACAGTCCAGACACTATGTGCCGCTGTGGCTTAAGCACCCAATAGGCCACACAAGCGGTGACGATGAACACAGTAAGAATCCAACGTTGCACGATGTGTTTGATTGAGGAACGAATTACTTTTTTCTTTGGTTGATGTACGGTTCGTTCTGTGATGCGGAATAAGAGTCGTCCTAGACGGTGACCCACTGATGTGATTTGGCACTCGACAGTACAGCATCACATACCTTTTGGGTTTCAAGAGCATCGCGGAACGTAGGATGGCAAGGTGTTTTCTTTGCATAGGCATCAAGAAAGTCTGCAACTTGATGAACAAAGCTATGCTCATAGCCGATAGCCAGTCCTGGTACCCACCACTTATCCATATATGGATGCTCACCATCTGAAATATGGACACTTTTCCAGCCACGTTCAGGACCATCGTCTGTGTAATCAAAAATCTCTAGACGATGCAGGTCGTGAAGATCCCATCGAAGGCTCATGTTCTCACCATTGATTTCGAAAGTGTAGAGAGCCTTGTGCCCGCGAGCGTACCGAGTACTCTCAAACAGACCAAGTGAACCATTGTTGAAGTGACACAAAAATGTGCAGGCATCATCAATCTCGACTGGCTCTTTTTTGCCCGTCAGTTGATGGGTGCGTTCTTTCACAAATGTTTCTGTCATGGCTGTCACATCCTGAATATTTCCATTCAGCCAGATGGCAGTGTCAATACAATGTGCAAGAAGATCACCAGTTACGCCGCTCCCGGCTGCCTTGGCATCGAGTCGCCACAGGGCTGCTCCACCCTGTGGTAGCTCAGCGCTAATGGTCCAGTCTTGAAGAAAGTTTGCACGGTAGTGAAAAACCCTTCCAAGCTTTCCTGAATCAATGAGTTGCTTGGCAAATGTCACAGCTGGAATTCGACGATAGTTGTACCAGACAGTATTTGGAACACCAGCTTTTTCAACAGCCTCACACATCCGTTCACCCTCAGCAACATTCATTGAAATGGGCTTCTCGCACAAAATGGCTTTACCATGCTTGGCGGCTTCAATAGCAATTTCAGCATGAAGGTTATTGGGGGTGCAGATATCAATCGCATCGATATCATCCGATGCAACAAGTTTTCTCCAGTCATTTTCAACACGGGAGTAGCCCCAACGATCAGCAAACTCCTGTGCCTTTTTTACATCGCGCGCTGCAACAGCTTGTAATACGGGAAGGTACTCAAGATCAAAGAAGTCCTTCACGCGGTTGTACCCATTTGAGTGAGCGCGTCCCATGAATCCATATCCGATCATGCCGATACGAAGCTGTTTTGCCATTGTTTAGTCCTTCAAGAGTGCCGTTTAAGAAAACAAATAAAAGGTGCAGTAGGTGAGTGACAAGATGTAGGTGATTCAACAGAAAGTTTACCGCCAACAAGGGTGGAGCACATTCATCGCATGACGCTGTCGCTGCACCGGTTGAAAAACTAACTTAAAAAATGAACAGAATGAAGAGTTAGCTCCAGCCGTGTGCATCGCGGACCGCAATCATGGTCTTGAGGATCGTGTTCCAGGTTGCTGGATCTTCCAATGTTTTATTTGGAAACATGCAGCCATCCCAGCAAATATGTTGTATGCCACGGTCAGCTGCTCCTTCGAGCCAATAGCCAGAGCATTTGACGATATCAAGTTTCCCTTGAGGATCATCAGCAGGACAATGTTTACCGGTTTTGTCGTGCGAGCCAGCGCCGTGAACTTCTCCATCATTTTGAGCAACATGAAAGTCAATGGTCCAGGGCCTTATCTTGCCCACCATTTTCTCATAAGCCGCCCAGAAATCTGAATCTGAATAACCTGGCTGTACCAAAGCATGCTCGGGCGCGTTATAGCCAAGAAGATAAAGGTAGGTATGCGCAAGATCGGCCTGAAAGCCCAGCGTCTCGGGCATCCCAACTTCTTCCAAAAGATTGAGCATGTCCTGCCAGGAATGCATGCCTGCCCAGCAGATTTCTCCTTCCGCAGCAAGCCGTTGTCCATTGTCTTTTGCAATGGTCGCAGCTTCACGAAAGGTTTCAGCAATGCGATGAGTATTTTCACTTGGATTTTCGCGCCATTTTGCCACACCAAATTCTGCAGAATCGATGCGGATAACACCATATTTCCGAACACCATGCGTTTCAAAAACTCTTGCAATGCGGCAGGCCATTTTTACAGCAGACAGAAATTTTTCACGCGAGGCAGAATCTCCCATGGCTGAGTCACCAATGGTTCCCGGCCACACGGGTGCGACAAGTGACCCAACAGCAAAGCCGTAGGAAGCAATGAGATCGGCAATCTTCTTGAGCTCATCATCAGTTGCTTCGGGATTGGTGTGCGGAAGAAAGAGAAAATAATCAATCCCATCGAACTTCTGGCCATCAACTTCTGCAGCAGCAGTCAGTTCAAGCATTCTCTCAAGCGAAATGGGTGGCTCTTGGCCAGGATCAGTTCCTTTTCCAACGAGGCCTGGCCACATGGCGTTATGAAGTTTTGGGGCTGTGTGTGTCATCTCAACGATTCCTTCCATGCTTGGGGAGGTCAGGGTGGACATCAGGACCGAAATACCGAAGCGATACAAGTGGACCAGGCCCAGTGTTTTCCACTACATACCCTCTGGTTGCTGCATCAGCGGAGATAAACAGTTCATCGGCTGTCATCTCACCAAAACGGATGAGAGTAGGTGTTGCAACGTCATGCACACCCACCTTTCCTTCACCCTGCACTGTGATCCATCCACTTGCTCCAGCATCGGTGACTAAGATTTTTGCTCCAGGCTCAACAGTAAGCTCTTTTGCACTAAAAAGTTGCTGTCCATCAACGTCACCATACACAATCCAACGATCAGCCGCGCCTTCACAGCTTCTGGTTTCATCCATGATAGGTCGAAGGAAATTACTTTCCTTGTAGTGTGTATCAACGTTTTTATCCCAATCAAGTTGACCAATGATGAAGTCAAGATCCTGATGTTTTTCTGAAGGCATATCTTTTACAAGGAGACTCCATGGCACAGCTCGCCCTTCAACAAGCGACTGAAACATTGCAAAGACATCACTTCCCCACTGTGGCTCGTACGTCAGCAGTGAGCCTGGAGCGTGTAAAACACCGGGAGGGATAAGCCATCCTGTACCGCGTTCAAGACGGTAGGCTTTTGCAAGATCAATAATTCCGTTGTCACCACGATTCCAGTTTTCTAAACAGCGGCGTACATCTTCCTTGGAGGTGCCGGGCTCAAGTCCCATGAATGTGTAGGGAAAATTATTGTCACAATTGTTGTACTGTGGAGGAAAGTAATAACTTTCTGGCTTTCCCTCCTGTCCAACAAGTTTTGCATCTTCCATAGATTGATGCATGTGATGAGGAATGGGCCCCATGTTGTCGAAGAACTTTGAATACACTGGCCAACGTTGGTAATCCTTCCAGATTTGCTCACCAACGAGTTTCCCCTTGCCCTCGGAAACAGCGTCACGAAGTAAGAATCGCTCGCCCTCGAAGACACACCACGACAGCCCTTCATCAGGCACTCGGCCTTCGTTGGCAGCTTCTGTCGTGCTTGCGAACCAACGCTCGTCGATACCGCCGCGGTCAAGACCGTAGGCATAGTAGTCATTGGGGTGGAGGCGAATGCGCTTTCCCGGGTGCAAAAAACTTCTGGGAACCCAGGTCGGCGATAGTCGGAGAATACCGTTTCCGGCATCAAATGCACGAGTAAGTGAAGCACTTACGTCCTTTGATTCCGGTAATACTGCTGAGCACTTTGATGCGGAAGAAGTAGACATGAAACCCCACTCTCAGGAAAAGAATTCTGCAGAATGTAAGTTTTACGAACCATCGGAATCACTCGCAAGAACCGATGCTACGCTCCCGATTTCACGCAGGACGATGCGTGAAAGCAGCCCTCTTCTTGCCGTCACACTGCAGGTGCCGATCATGCAAACCCCATATTTCATGTCAGCAAAGAGTGACACCTTAGAAGATTACACAAAGTTGGGTCTGGATAGCTGTTCCCGTATACCCTGCTCGATAAGGATAAAGAATATTCTGGGCCGGGCTGTTATTAATCGATAAGGCCTCAATGGTAAATCGGGTTTGTCGAGAGTTTGCCATATACCAATTGAAACCACCGCCATACTCCTGCCCGGTGCCATAGTCTCCTGTGAGAGCACTTGAACGAGCATAGAACTCGTAGGTTCGTGGAACAACACACCATGCAAAGTACAGCTGTCCCCCTTGGTCAAATGTACTTGTCCGTTCAAATGTGCCACTGCCTCGAAAATTATCCAAGAGTCTGAAGTAATACTCAAAGTTCAATGCCATGCCTCGATATTTCCAGCCAGCGTCAACTGTTGCCAATTGGTAGTTGAATTGGGTGACCTGTGTATTTGGACCGAGAGCATTTGGAGCAGCGATAGGTGCACCGTTCGAAAGCCGTACAAGTGTGTCTTCAGGATTAAGTCCGATAGTATTGATGGCTGGTGAGAGTGCAGTGATGCCACTACACCCAAAGCGCCATGACGGCCTTTGGTGATATTCCATATCGGAATACCCGAGTCCAAATTTGCTAGTTGGTTCCCACCATATATTTCCGGCCCATGCCATGGCAGTGCCTTCCCGATCAACACCCTGTTTGAGACCTTGAATTCCGTTGTAAACCCCCGCACGAAAATGTAGTTCGTCATCAAGAACGTCACCATTGAACTCAACTCCTGGTGAAAATCCGGGACGGAAAAATGTATTGGCCATGCTGCGATCAACGCCCTGCATCCAACGGTTGGAAATAATCCATTCGCGGGTTGCTGCAACAAAGGTTGTTCCACCTGTGATTGAAAGTTGGTCATTAAACTTCCAGCCCACAATACCGAGAGGCACAATTTGGGCCCCACCAGATCCAGCATCTGTTGTTCCAAAAATCGTGAGTGACCAGATAATACGTTCACTCGCAACGTATCCATTTGGTGTCAGCATAAAACGATTAATGTTGAAGGAATTGATGTTGTTGACTGGCAGAGTCTGCGGCGGTGGCGCTCCGTTTGTGTATTCCGTAATGCCGCGTGCAAATTCAAACCACCGCACCTGCATAAATCCTTCGACCTTCATGCCCAGTGGGAATACCCCTGTCCCTTTGGAATCATAAAGAGTCAGTCCTCCAGGTGCTGATGTATCCGTCGCAGGAGAGTATCGAAGATGACGTGTCGCCTCCACTTCTCGGCGAACTTCATCATGAAGCATGGCCTCAAATTCTAAAGGGCTGAAGGTGAGGATTTCGGTTTCAGGATGTGGTGCAACCGGTAGTGGAAGGTCTGGAATATTTTCGGGAGCAAAGAGAAGTGATGCAGTATCTGTTTCTGCGTCATCAGTCATGTGTGAATCATGACGAAGAGGTGATGGTTCCCCAGCAGATGGAGAGCCTGCATGCAGTGGCGCATGCATGACGAAAACAAGGAGTACGTACCAAATCCAGACGAAGATGCACCGCCACCAGTTTTGAGTCTGAGCATCACACCACATAGAAACCCACAGTAAAGCGAATAGAAGGTCAGGCGCACCGATACCTGTGTTGAATCGACAAAGGTTATGACGGTCCTGCAAGGTTTGCTGCCTTGGTAAAATAGGCAATATTCATACGTCGGTTTATGTGGTGTGCAGGCGTGTTTCTCCGTCGTCTGCATGTGAAGCAATGATTGCTTCTGCAAGCTTGACGATTGAGAGTGGCGCAGAGCCTTCGGCTTTATTGTTTACCGTGATAAATACGTTCTTTCCATTTTCCGATGCATGTTGAGCAAGTTTTGCGAGTGACAGCCTGCTCGTAACGTCTTCCTCAACGAGTGTATTAAAAGGTGTGTATTTAGCCTTTGCTTCCTCATACTGCCGCCCCGAGCGAAGGTTCCAGCGAACCACAATCGGTTGTTGGTGATCTCGAGACGTCAGTCCATAGGCAGATGCCTGGATATCAACAGGTGGCATGCGAGTATGTACTGACAAGCAGGGAACGGCACCGGCATCCTCAAGGCATGAGGCAAAATCTCGAGATACAAGTTGATGATCTCGTACTTCAACAGCATAGAGTGGGCCGCGAGGGAGCATTGACAGAAAGGCTGCCATCCGCGCAAGAAGGCGTGGTGTGTTCCTGAGCAGTGGGGGTCCAAGCGGAGGGAACTGAAACACAATGGGACCAGTTTTTTCCTGAAGACCCGCCAAGCATGGTTGAAGAAATACTTTTTTGGCCATGGCGCTATCCAGAAACGATGGATTTGCCACGAGAAGGCGTTTTGATCCGACGTGCTGTATGAGTGGACGTGTGAGGAACGACGGGGCCTTAATGAGAAACTGAAAATGGTCTGGCACCTTAGATGCATGACTTGCAAATTCTCTGATCGAAAGTGGTCTATAGAATGTGCGATCCAGACTAACCGTGCGAAGAAGCGGATGGGCAGCGTAGGCGGAAAGTCCATGATGGGCCAGCACTTTTGTTGTGAGCCCCTTCTGGTCAGCGTACACAAGTCCTTTCCACCCAGGAAATGTCCAGCTTGATGTTCCAAGACGAATTGTTTGTGGAAGTAATGATGCTATTTCACGAACGCGTGGACTGTTTTTTGAAGGCTTCACCCAAAAGGAATCTGCGAAAAGACGACCTTGTTTCATAGGTACATAGGTTAGGGAATCTTGACCTTGCGGCCAGATTACTGGCTGACATTGTTCTGGGATTGTGAGGGATCATAGCGAAAGAAAATGGGAGAAGAGCAGGTTTGGAAATATTGTTTTCCGTATTTTCTCCCATAAAAAAAGGCTCTTTCAGTCGCTCATCGAATTCTCACAAAGGGCTCATAAGAGACTCATGTGATCTGTGCATCCTAAGCG
>JBDOMS010000222.1:0-7471 GCA_039831735.1 Pirellulales bacterium | reverse complement strand
AGCTCAAGATGGTTGACTTTGATCCCACAACAACATTTCCGGAGGATGATCCAACGGAGGGATTTGACAACGTTGGTGAGGGGCTGGTGGTTTCTGATTATCTCTTACGGAATTACCTTCAGGCTGCTCGTGAGGTTGTAGAGAAAGCGATTGTTCCAGGTGACCGGCCGGAGATGATTCACTATCAAGTTGGGACAAGCTACCAGAAGGAGCCTCTTGCGCATGGTTCTGCGGATAAGGATGGCCGACGGGAGGCAGGGCGAATGTACATAAAATTTCGCCAGCCACTCGGTGTACCTCTACTGGACAAAAGACGAGGCGTGCCTGCCGATGGAGAGTATGTGATCCGCTGTTCAGCGAAGGCAGTGAGGCGAAAATCTCGTTACAAGGATGAAGATCTTAGGTATCAATCTGATAAGCCAATGCGTTTGTCAATCTCTATTGATTCACGTGAGCTTGGGGCGACTGCTCATCGAATCATCGGTGAATACGAAATCCCTGATGACGAGGTTCTTGAGATTGAAAAGAGAGTCTGGCTCGAAAAGGGTTTCACATTCCATCTGCATTGGGCGAATGGCCCAGATGGATCCTTCAAACGAATCCTTCGCAAGGTCCTCCCGAAGTATAATAAAGATGCGCTGTATCCAATCCGTAATCCTCCTGAGATGTATGTTGGATCAGGGCCAGAACTTCATGTCCATGCAATCGAGATTGAAGGCCCGTTCTACGATGAATGGCCACCTGCGGGGTTTGCTCGATTTTTCCCTGCCGCTGCGACTGGCCGCTATGACAAGGAGTATCTTGATGCATGTCTGTTACGCGTTGCCTCGGAAGCCTTTCGGAGACCAGTGCATCAAAAGGAACTCGCTCCCTATCTTGGTCTGGCCCATGCGTACTTCGAAAATCATGATGACATTTGGGGTGCGGCGAAATATGGTGTCAGAGCGATCCTGTCATCACCACATTTTCTCTACCTTGCTGAGATGGACCCCATAGATGACACCAACCGACGGGTCACGCATCATGAATTAGCAACACGGCTTTCTTATTTTCTCTGGAGTTCCATGCCGGATCAGCAATTGCGTGCTGATGCTGATGCAAAACGTTTATTTGATCCGGGGGTGTTGCGAAGTCACGTGAGCCGCATGCTCTCAGATGCGAAATCAGCCGCTTTTACACAAAACTTTACTGGGCAGTGGCTGCGCCTTCGGAAACTGGGTGACATGCCTCCTGATCCAGAAAAAAATCGGGTGTACTATCAGGATGATCTTGAAACAGCGATGCGAAAAGAAACGCACCTCTTTTTTGATCACGTGCTTCATAACAATCAAAGTATTCTTGATTTTATTGACTCAGAATACACCTTTCTGAATCCTGCACTTGCGCGACATTATGGTATTTCTGGTGTCAGCCAAGACGTATTCCAGAAAGTATCTCTTGGTTCGGATGGCCATCGAGGTGGGTTGCTGGGGCACGGCAGTATTCTGACTGCAACATCAAACGGGGTGGAGACGCAGCCCGTTGTGCGAGGTGTGTGGGTACTTGAGAATCTTCTTGGAATACCACCAAGTCCACCGCCGCCTGACGTAGAGCCCATTGAACCTGACACGCGAGGCGTTCTGACGATTCGCGAACTCATGGAAAAGCATCGTAGTAATCCGACATGTTACGAGTGTCACCGTAAGATCGATCCGCTTGGGTTGTCATTAGAAAACTATGATCATGTTGGTGCATGGAGGGACCGCTATGCAAAGAAGTCGCCGATAGACGAAGTAAGTGAATTACCAGACGGCACCAAGCTATCCGGAGTCCGTGGCATAAAAGAGTATCTCCTTCATCGCCCGGAACAATTTGCTCGATGTCTCACAGAAAAGCTTTTCATTTATGCAATGGGTCGTCGGCTCAGTTTTACTGACCATGATGACATTGCCAAAATAGTTACATCGCTGAAGAAAAAAAATTATGGATTCCGTGATCTCATTCACATGATTACTGAGAGTGAGGCATTTCACACAAAATGACAATTTTTTTTTCAGCATTATCAGTATGGCTTATTGCGACAACAGTGCTGTCAGCTGAGCCTCCCAATATCATTCTTATTCTTGCTGACGATGTGGGGCGAGACTGGGTGGGGTGTTATGGTTCACCGCACCATACTCCGAGTATTGATAGGCTATCGGTCGAAGGTGTTCGATATGAGACGGTATGGAGCGCCTCACATGGGCTACACAGCCAAGTCATGCTTCTGACTGGCCAGTATCCGTTCCGATATGGATTGACTCAGAATGACAAGCAACCACAGTTTGATGATGAAGGTCTGAGATTGGAGAGTTTGGTAGCATTTTCCAGACTCGTGAGAGACGCCGGGTATGCAACGGTAATCGGCGGAGCGTGGCAGATGAGCCAGAAGGGAAGTCAGCCCCAGGCAAGCCTGCAGTATCTTGGGTTTGATGAACATTGTGTGTGGACGGAGGCTATCGACAGTCAGCCCGGAGCCCAAGAGCGATATTGGGGCGGTTCAATCATGACAAACGGCAAGCGTGAGCAGGTTCCTTACGCTCCAGATAGCATTAACTCGTTCTTGATCGAGTTTGCTCAAAGCGAACGACACAAGCCATTTTTCATGTATTACCCCATGTTACTTGCTCATGGTCCATACTCAATCACTCCACTTAATAAGAGTAGGAGGCCAGAATCAGAGCATGAACTGTACGCTGGCAATGTTACGTACATGGATCATCTTGTTGGCCGACTGATCAAGGCCATTGATGAAGCAGGTCTTCGAGAAAACACTCTGGTTATTTTCACAGGCGGCAATGGCTCTGCGATGGCTGGAGCCCTTCATGGTGAATCTGCCCTCAAGGGAAAGGGAAGTGAAACTGACTACGGTGTACATGTGCCATTTATTGTTCGTGCTCCATTTCTGACGCATGGTGAACGGACGTCAAAGGATCTTATTGACTTCACCGACGTCTTTCCGAGCGTTCTTGAAGTGGCTAATGTCACTCCACCGCAAAATCTCCAACTCGATGGCCGATCATTCATCCCTAGTTTGAAGGGTAGTGAAGACCCGTTCAAAAAGAGGAGTTGGATTTTTTCCCAACTTGGCAGTTGTCGCATGGTACGTGATTGGGAACACATTCTTGATAGCCGAGGCAATTTTCATGACCTGACGAAGGATCCACGACAAGAGAAGCAAGTGAGCCCACTTGATAAGATTGCGCCGGGACGTCGTCAACGTTTGGAAATGATTTTGGACAGGTTTTCTGAAGATGTGGAAGTGCCATTTCCGTCATCCAATAAGCGTAATGCGACCCCGTAACGGCTTTCAAAACATTCAGCACTCCGTATCCACGAGCACGTTGCCCACGCACTGCTTGATCGACTGCCTTGTCACAATGTCCTCAATTGATTGAAATATAGATGCTTTATCCAACACGTCGTTGGAGTAAAACTGTGTGTCCAGATGCATTGTGATCCTTCAATTGTTAATTTCAATCTTTAAGTTTTGTGCAATGAACAGACTACTCGTGTTATGCGTCGCTTTTTGTTTTTCTAGTGTGGGTTGTCAAAAAAGTCAGGCTGTCAGTCCAATTGATATTTCACAAAGTGGTATGGCAATTACGCCAGTGGAGCATGCTCTGGCTGACTTTGATTGGCCATCATGGAGAGGGCGAGATCACACCGGGATTGCTCAAGATCAGACGATCCCCACTGAATGGAATGCGACGCTTAACATTCGCTGGCAGTCACCGATTCCGGGGCGTGGCCATAGTTCACCCATTGTTATCAGCCAGGCCGTGTATCTTGCTTCAGCCAATGACGCAGAGGAGTCACAAAATGTCTTTGCGTATGATCGAAACAATGGGAAAGTGCTATGGAGTCAGACTGTGCATCAGGGTGGTTTTCCTCCTGCGAAGCAAGTGCATAAAAAAGGTACAAATGCCAATGGCACACTCGCGAGTGACGGTCGCAATCTGTACGTTGTGTTTTTCAATGCAGGAAACATCATTGCCTCAGCATTAGATCTTGATGGAACGTTGGTATGGCAACGAGAGGTTGGCGGATTTACCTCAAAGTTTGGGTATGCTCCTTCTCCCATTCTCTATGGCTCTTCCGTTATCGTTGCCGCTGACAATTGGGGAGTTGGCTTTATTGCCGCACTCGATGCCAAGACCGGGAAGATTATTTGGAGAATCATACGTGGAGATACGAGTAGTTATTCAAGTCCAACGATTGCTCATGTTGGTGGGCGTGATCAACTGCTTATTAGTGGTTGTGGTGCTGTTACCAGTTATGACCCGGTAACGGGTAAGGAGTACTGGCGGACGCCATGTATTGCGGAGGCAACCTGTGGCACTGTGGTTACAGATGGCACTCGTATTTATGCAAGCGGTGGATATCCAGAAACGGAAACAGTGTGTCTGTCGTCAAAGGGAGAAAAGATTTGGTCAGATAGCACCAAGATCTATGAGCCATCCATGCTTGTGTCAGAAGGAAGTCTGTTTGCAGCGAGTGATAATGGAATTGCATACTGTTGGAACGCAGAGACAGGCGATGTTTGTTGGCGAAAGAGGCTCGGTGGAAACTTCAGCGCCTCCCCGGTTTTGTGTAAGGGGTTGCTCTACGTGCCAAACCTAAGTGGTGAGACATTTGTCTTTGAGGCCACGCCTGATGCATATAATCCCGTTGCTCAAAACCGAATAGGTGATGACTGTTATGCAAGTCCTGCGATTTCAGGTGGCGAGGTTTTTCTTCGTGTTGGCACGGGTTCGGGAGAGAATCGGCAGGAATCATTGGTCTGTATTTCCGAGAAAAGTCTGTGACTCAAGGCCATACAGATGCCGTGTTTTTCCAATTTCAATATTTTGGGTTCCCCCGAATCTGAGTTGAGTGTCTACCATTAGATTGCGTCTCTGGTGACGGCCGGAGAGAAAGGAGCCTGGCGACGATCTCGCAGTGGTCGTGACGGCCGGGGTACTCGTTTGAAAGGAGGTGGTCTCGTGAAGCAAGACTGTATTGGAGGGCTGTGCCACTAACGGCCAGTCGACGGGCCAGCCGTTGAAGCAGCCCATCGTTTTTCGTGCTGCCGCCTTCCTTTCGGGGGGCGGCAGCTTTTTGTGTTCATGGTCAAAAATGAAGAGAGCCGTTGTAGCGCTTTTTGATCATGTCCATAGTTCTCTCAGTTGTTCACTGGCAGAAATGAGGCTTATCGGATGACATTCGTTGCAGTTCTCATTTGTATCGAAGAAACACTACGAAACCGTATGCAATCGAGATGGTTATGATTGAACTTTTTGACAAGGTCGACTGGGCCGGAACTATGATGGATGTGAGTGCACGAAGCTAACTCTGCTTGACTGAGCCATGGTGGCTCACGTTTTGCACTTCATTAAGGTACGTTAGGAAGCATGTGAGGGAAGATCAGTGAGACATGCATTGAGAATGATTCATGCGCTTCTTGTGACGTTTGGGCTCGACGTTGTGAAAGCCTTTCGTGCTGTCAGAGGACTCCCCTATTACATCAGAAATTTTTTCCGACTCAAAACACAAGAAAAACACACGGCAAATGTGTTTCCTTTTGGAACTCCGTATCCATGTCTTGACGACAGATTTTCACAGGCTGGTGAGGTGGCCAAGCATTACTTTCATCAGGATTTGCTGGTAGCGCAACGGATCTTTCAAAACAATCCAGTGACCCACGTGGATGTTGGTTCCAGAATAGATGGCTTTGTTTCTCATGTTGCTTCATTTCGAACGATTGAGGTGCTCGACATCCGGCCGATACCCCACGTAAGCAGCAATATAAAGTTTATCCAGTGTGACCTGATGGAGCCTTTGGAGAATACGCTTCTTGAGTATTGTGATTCTGTTTCCTGTTTGCATGCGATGGAGCATTTTGGACTTGGGAGATATGGTGATCAAGTGAACTACGATGGGTATTTACTAGGCATTGAAAACCTTGACAGAATGTTAAAGAGAGGTGGAAAGCTTTATTTTTCAGTGCCGATTGGTTCACAGCGCATTGAGTTTGATGCGCACAGAGTATTCGCATTGAGCTACGTGCTCGAGATATTCCATGAGGCATATAGAATCGATCATTTTTCATTTGTCGATGATCAGAACAATCTTCATCAAGATATAAACCTCACTGAAAAAGAAATAAGAAATAATTGTGGCTGCACGTTCGGTTGTGGAATTTTCGAGATGACAAAATATTAGGATCTCGTTGTGTTGGCTTGCTTATATGGGAATGCCCTCCAGGAATTCCTGAAGCATAGACAGATGGATGACGCTGGAGTTTGAGATAGACATGTTCAGCAGGATAGTGTGCCAACAACACACGAAGCAAAAATCCATGTGCTGTCCATGCCTCAGCAAGGGTTGCCTAAAAAATATTCATGTGCAAGCGTAGTGGAGGCCAAGAGAGCGAGCCGTTATGGCGACCACCCGTGCTTTGGTTCATGATGGAGTACAGGAGGGCCGCCTTGAAGTTGCTGTCGTTCTCGCTCGATAGCATTCCCGGTCAGGATATCAATGCACAGATCAAACGTGATCGATTGATGCGGAGACAGAGGAACGATGCGTTGTTGTGACTCTTCAAATGAACGAGCATTTGGGTAGTTCGTACCTGGTTCAAGTCCAGTAACGTAACCATCAGCAAGTCCGCCCTGGTTTTTCCAGAGCGTAAAATATGGCAGTTCAGCTGCTCTCCAAGATAAACGTGCGGCTTTTGATTTGTCAGGTGCAATCAGCATTGCGGCGGCCCGTCCATCATCAGCTGTACGAAGTTTCATGAAGTGGACCTGCTCTGCCCGCCCAGCCTGGGGCGCCGCATACGAGTGCCATGAGGGTATATCACTCGCGGCTACGGCGTCACGTGGTGCAATCTCATCAACATTAGCAACGATTTCTCCCCCTGCTCCAAGAAGTGTTGGGCCAAGATTAAAATGATAGAGCATCTGAAAAGAGGTTGGTGTGTCAGAGCGATTTTGGATCGTGTCTGTCCAGGCGATGTGTGGTCGATCTGCTCTGAGGCTGAGTGTCGTGGTCATTTGGAGATCGTGGACCAAAAATCTAGTTTCGTGAACCACGCCAGTAAGTGTCACTGTCCCCGTTTCTTCATTGAGGGTAACATGAACGTCGCAAGCCGGACTATTTGCAATGCGACCATGAAGCCCATGAAGAAGTTTTCCTTGAGAGTCAAAGTCAGGTGCCCCATTGCTTTGTAGACCGCAACGTGCGAGCAATTCATCAAAACCATCAAACCATCCAATGCCTGAAGGTTCCGCCAAAGGCACAAATTTTGGGTGGACTGGCCCGGCGATGGGAGACTGCCAACCAAGCTCGATGCCTTCACTTTCAATTTTCCAGATCCCAAGGCCGCGATCTGGTACGATCCACACGTGGGTTGGTCCGGCAGTGAGTTCAATAAGAAGTATACCGTCACGGCATCCTCCTCTTAGGCGTC
>JBDOMS010000443.1:0-7493 GCA_039831735.1 Pirellulales bacterium | reverse complement strand
CACCTGCAGCATCTCCGCCAACAACATTCAGTGATACGAAAAATGTTCGGTGGAAAGTTCTGATTCCAGGACGTGGTTCCTCATCACCAGTTCTTTGGAATGATTCAATATTTATCACAACAGCAACCCCAGTTGCTGATTCTGAAGGTGCACTCGACTTCCAAATCCTTTGCTTTGATCGGACTTCGGGGATTGAACAATGGAAACAAACAGCCATACGGGCCACGCCGCATGAAGGCACTCACTCCACCAACGGATATGCATCAGCCTCACCATGCACGGATGGCAAGCATGTGTACGCGCACTTCGGTTCCCAAGGAACGTTTTGCTTCACTGTGGATGGCAAACCTGTTTGGAAGCGTGACTTTGGTGACATGCATACACGGAATGAGTTCGGAGAAGGAAGTTCTCCAACACTTGCTTCAGAAATGCTTATCGTTCCATGGGACCATGAGGGACCTTCGAAGTTGATTGCCGTGAACAAAATCACTGGCGATACGATCTGGGAAACCCCTCGGGATGAACCAACGTGTTGGGCAACGCCACTCATCACAAAAGACAACCGTGGTCGTGAGCAGATTGTCATGAATGGCCAGACTGCTGCCCGTGGATATGAACTTGCCTCAGGAAAAGAACTCTGGAGATGTGGTGGGCAAACTCAGCGCCCGTGCGCCTCGGCAGTTGCTACAAATGGAGTGGCTTTTATTGGGAGTGGATTCCGTGGCTCCTTCATTGGTGCTTTTGATCTCGCAGGTGATGGCAACCTATCTGGTGGAAAGCATGTTCTCTGGACGCACAACCAAGACACTCCTGATGTTGCCTCTCCTCTTCTTTCAGGAAACCGCTTGTATTACTACAAAGAAAAATCCGGGCTCCTCACATGTGTTGATGCCTCAACAGGTGACTTTCACTATGAAACCCAGAGACTCCCTGGCATGAGCCGAACCTACGCCTCCCCAGTCGCTGCAGGTGGACATGTCTATCTCACAGATAGAAGTGGACAGATTGTCGTGATCAAAGACTCTCCCAGCCTTGAGATTGTCTCCGAGAATGACATGGCTGAAGGGGTTGATGCCACTCCTGCACCTGTTCAGGATATTCTCTTGATCCGAGGAGAAAAACATCTCTTTTGTATTGGATCACCTGTTTCTGAGGCTAGTTTGGGGAGTTCAGCAGGAGCAGGTGACGTTCTTGAAAAGAGAGCAGCATCTTCGAAATAACTCGCTCAGGAACAGACTGTACCACCACTTACATCATTTCATCTCATCCAATATCAAATAAATAGCCGGGCATTTCCATTTTCTGTATAGTTCAGGATTCGGTATGATTTTTTTATGCTTCATACTAATCATACTTTCCTTCTCGAATGACTTTCCAATTACCATCAGCCAGTCTTGCAGTCGGTGTTGTGAACTCGCTAGGATTTCACACCCCACATAAAAAGTCGCAGTCGGTTTCCATCTGGATCCATGATTGTGAGTTCCCGAAATCCCTCAGGGTTGATGCTAGGCGGTTGCACATCGACTCCGGCGTGAATCAGCCTCTCGTGAATAGACTCAAGATCAGCCACCTCGAATCCGAGACTCCACCGGCGACTGGCCGCCCCAGGTTCCGGACGATCAATGATCGCCAGTCGTGTGTCTCCGGCAGCCAAAAGAGCATACCCATCGTCTACTACTCGGACGAGTACTCTCAAACCAATCACCTGGCGATACCATTCGACCAAGGTGCCCCATTGGGACGTCCGGAGTTCAACGCTAAAAAGCTGAGGTATATCGTGGGCTGTCATAATGAGAAGGGTTGTACACGACGACCCAACTTCCCGAAAAGTGTCGCACACCCAACAATATACGATTTCACTCCATTTCCCCTCTAAAGGCTGAAGCCGGTTGCCATGACAAAGCCCGCCACTCCACAAGATTCTTCCTCGTCCTCGTCTTCATCCAAAGGTGCCGGATCATCCTTGGAACAGGCACGTCGAGACAAACTGGAACGTCTCAAGGCATTGGGTATCGATCCGTGGGGGCATCGTTTTGAAAACACGGTGCCTATCACTGATGTTCGAAACACTGGCGAATCACTCCCACAACCTGATGACGGAAACGGTCCAACCGTGCGCGTTGCAGGACGAATCATGTTGCTTCGGAGCGCCGGAAATCTTGTTTTCCTCGACCTGACTGACCGCACCAGCCGTATCCAGATCATGCTCGGAAAAAAACAGGTCGGCGCGGATCTATGGCCAATTGTGAAATGCCTTGATCTTGGTGATCTCATTGGCATTGATGGACGACTTGGTTACTCAAAGACCGGCGAACTCACAGTCTTTGCAACCGACATTGAATTTCTCACAAAATCACTTGAAACTCCGCCCGACAAATATCATGGACTTGTTGATCCTGAGCTGAAGCAGCGCATGCGATATCTCGATCTTATCCATGGGGAGGGTGTGCGAGAACGTTTTATAGCTCGCAGTCGAGTCATCGAAGCCATTCGTCATGTTTTGAAATCGCGCGGGTATCTTGAAGTTGAAGGACCAACGCTTCAAGAGAGCGCGGGCGGTGCAGCTGCTCGTCCGTTTCAGACACATCACAACGCACTTGATATCCCCTTAGTCCTTCGCATTGCATTAGAATTGCATCTCAAGCGGCTTCTTGTTGGAGGACTTGAAAAAGTGTTCGAGCTTGGTCGTGTGTATCGTAATGAAGGTGTAAGCCCAAGGCATAATCCTGAGTTCACAATGCTCGAAGCGTATGAAGCCTACGGTGACTACAGTACGATGATGGATCTCACTGAATCCATTCTCGTTGAAGCAGCTAAGACCGCTGGCTCACCACATCAATTTGATTGGATGGGGCACTCTATTGATCTCACGCCACCATTTCGACGCGCAAAATATGACGACCTTTTGCGGGAGATCACCGGATGTGATCCAACTGATGCAGATAGTATTGTGGCTGCAGCTACAAAAGTAGGGATTGAAACAGCAGGACGACATGCGGATGTGATCAAGAGCGATCTCTTTGAAGCAACTGTCGAAAAAACGCTGTCTGGTCCGATATTTGTCATTGATTACCCTGCCGCCGTTTGCCCGCTGACAAAACGAAAAGCTGACGATCCATCTGTTGCAGAACGGTTCGAGTTGTATGTGGCAGGTATGGAGCTCGCAAACGCCTACACAGAATTGAATGATCCTGACCTCCAAGAAGAGCTCTTTCGAACACAACTTGCTGGACTTTCTGAAGACGATTCAATGGCTCGAATGGATACTGATTTTATTCGTGCCCTCCGCCACGGCATGCCACCGGCCGGTGGTCTCGGTATCGGTATTGATCGACTTGTCATGTTTCTTACTGCAGCCACAAGTATTCGCGACGTCATTTTATTTCCCATTCACCGACAGAGCTCGTAACTCAAGCAAAGCCATCACCAGATGTACAAACTCCTTCTTTGCTGGCGATACTTACGCACTCGCTGGATTGCATTGGCCAGTGTGATCAGTGTGACGCTTGGAGTCGCAACAATGATTGTGGTCAATGCTGTCATGGCTGGTTTTTCAAATGAGATGCAGACACGTATCCACGGCATTCTCTCTGATATTGTTTTTGAGAGTCACTCCCTGTCTGGTTTTCAAGATCCCAAATGGCATATGGAGGAAATTCGCCGTGTGGCTGGTGACTCAATCGCCGGCATGACACCAACAGTCACTGTCCCTGCCATGCTTTCATTTCAGGTCCGTGAACAATGGATCACCAGGCAAGTCATGTTTATCGGCATTGATGAGTCGACTCATGCTGCTGTAAGTGATTTTGGTGATTATCTCCAACATCCAGATAATCGAAACCAACTCTCTTTTGATTTGCGAGACGGCGGTTATGACACTCGTGATAGTCAATCTGAAGGACCAGGACCCTCTCGACCTGCCCTTGGTGGGGCTGGCTGGCCCCATCGACGGACGAAAGTAGAACGGGAGCGAATCTGGAAGCAGAAGTTGAAACAGAATGCCGGAGACCCTGATAGTGCCTTCAATACCAACCAGCCAACGCGGTCAATTGATGCTCAAGTTGATGCCATTCTTGCCGTGACCGATACTGAATCTGTCACCTCTGAGGAATCAACCTTAAGCACTGATGATGATAGTTCAGCCTCTCCTCAAAACCCTTTTCAGGCTGCTCGTCCTCAAAACGAACGCATAATGGATCTTGCAACTGAGCAGTTTACTGGAGTTGTTCCTGGTATTGGCCTGGCAAGCTTCCGTGACTCCGCAGGGGTTGATCGTTTTCTCGTGCTTCCAGGAGATGATGTCAAAATTACTTTCCCCACTGCTGGTACTCCCCCAAAGGCTGTCAGCGATACCTTTACAATCGTTGATTTTTATGAAAGCAAAATGAGCGAGTATGATTCAAATTTTGTCTTCGTACCGATCGCTGCTCTCCAGCGCATGAGGGGCATGATCGAACCGGAGACTGGTCTGGCCAGCGTGAATTCCATCCAGATTAAACTGAAGGCTGGTGTGAGCCTTGATGACGTTCGCAACAGACTGCGACAAGCATTCCCTCCCGAACTTTACGCCGTTTCAACATGGCGAGACAAACAGGGGCCACTTCTTTCAGCTGTTGATATGGAAATGGCTGTTCTGAATATCCTGCTCTTCTTAATCATCGCCGTAGCCGGCTTTGGTATCTTAGCCATCTTTTTTATGATCGTTGTTGAAAAAACACGTGACATCGGCATCCTCAAATCCCTTGGAGCCAGTGCACCTGGTATCGCTGGTGTTTTCCTTGGTTACGGACTATTTCTTGGCATCGTTGGCGCTGGGGCCGGACTTATTTTAGGACTTACAATTACATGGAATCTTAATGGAATTCGAGCCTTCGTAGAATGGTGGACTGGACAAAGTGTTTTTGACCCATCCATTTATTACTTTTTTAAGATTCCTACGATTATTAATCCTGCTACCGTGTTTTGGATCATTGTTGGTGCAATCACAATAGCGGTTGCGGCGAGTGTCTTACCGGCTTTACGTGCCGCACGCCTCCATCCCGTTGAGGCGTTGAGACATGAGTAACGAAACAACTGCCAGCCCTCTACTCTCCGTAAGAGGTATTCGCAAAAATTATCGTTCTGGAGGGGGTGTCCTTGAGGTCTTACAAGGTGTGGATTTTCATGTTCTTCCCGGAGAGTTTGTAGCAATTGTTGGTCAAAGTGGCTCAGGCAAAAGCACCTTGCTTCACTTAATGGGCCTTCTTGACGCTCCAGATGATGGAGAAGTTTGGCTCGAAGGTAAGAGAATTGATCATCTTCCAGCCGCCCAACGTGATGGTCTTCGGAATACCGTCATTGGCATGGTCTTTCAGGCGTATCATCTTCTTCCGGAACTCTCTGCTTTGGAAAATGTTCTCGCTCCTCTTTTTGTTCGGCACGGAGTCATCGAGTGGCTCAAATCGGGGCCTCATGCACGAGATCAGGCCAGAATGCTCCTTGATCGATTTGGACTCGGACAACGATTGAGGCACAAACCTCGGCAGCTATCTGGAGGTGAGATGCAACGTGTCGCAATAGCACGCGCACTTATCACTCAGCCACATGTTCTGCTTGCAGACGAGCCCACGGGAAATCTTGATGAGTCCACTGGAGCAGATATCTTAGATGCCATTTGTGAGTTGAACCGCCGGGATGGCCTTTCTATAGTGCTTGTGACACACGACACTGCAATCGCTAATCGTGCAAATAGAATTGTTCGTCTCGCTGCCGGGCGAGTCGAACAGGTTGATTCATCTCCTGCATAAAATGAGACCACACTATGTCACGAAAAATCTTCATGAATGACCGCCTTGTTCCGGAGAGCGAGGCTCGTGTGAGTGTCTTTGATCATGGGCTGCTCTATGGCGATGGTGTTTTTGAAGGTCTTCGCAGCTACTCTGGTCATGTCTTTCGCCTTGATGCCCACATTGACCGTCTGTGGGCAAGTGCTGATGCCATTCGACTCAAAATTCCACTTTCAAAGGAAGACGTCAAGCAGGCCGTTAACGAGACTCTGCTCGCAAATAATCTCTCGGATGGTTATGTTCGCCTTATTGTGACCCGCGGTGCAGGAAGCCTTGGACTTGACCCAAATCGGACAAAAGATCCTCAGGTAATTGTGATTGCGGATACCATTTCGCTCTATCCAAAAGAGTATTACGAAAAAGGCTTGAGCATCGTGACTGCTGCCACGCAGCGAGTACACTCAGCTGCCCTTTCGCCACGGATAAAATCACTGAACTACCTTAATAATGTGCTAGCGAAAATGGAGGGCTTGCAAGCAGGTTGCGTCGAGGCACTGATGCTCAACCACAAGGGCGAAGTGGCTGAATGCACAGGCGATAACATTTTCATTGTCCGTTGTGGCACACTCCTCACACCACCGAAAGATGCGGGTATCCTGGAGGGTATTACTCGTAATGCTGTAATAGAGTTAGCACATCATGCAGATATTGACTGTTCTGAAATCGCACTGACTCGTTATGACTTGTACACCGCTGATGAGTGTTTTCTGACCGGAACAGCTGCTGAAATAATCCCAGTTGTTGATATTGATGGTCGTTCCATCGGCACAGGGTCACCTGGGCCCATCACAGCTAGATTGACTCGTGCCTTTCGTGTCTTGGTGCATGAGTCATAATTCAGAAATATTTTGCTTCCCCTCGTGATGGTCTATGTCATTTACATAGCCTCACCGGAAATACTGCAGGCCACCCCATAGATTCCATTCGGCCTGAAATGTGTTTTGCCTCAGCCCATGTACGGGTAATCGTAAAGCATGCACTCCCACTACCAGTGAGCATTGGATGCAAGCCACCTGCTCGTCTAAAGTCTGACAACAACTGATCAATCTCTGGAGTGAGGGAACAGGCTGATTGCTGGAGTGCATTATGCATGAGTGGAATAGCACCATGCAGTCCAGATCGAAGCACGTTGCCAAGTTGAAATGCCTCTCCCTGGCGAGATGCATCAGGCTGACAATTTTTATAAACCAAAGCAGTCGAAAGACTTACCGCTGGCTTCACAATGACGGCGGCAAAAGAATTAATGCTTTCGCTATGATGGACCTGCTCGCCCCGACCGATGACTGTCGCAGGTCGCTGTGTAAAAAACCAGGGGATGTCACTCCCAAGCCGGGCACCAACGTATGCAAGTTGCTCAACTGACCAGTTGAGTTGCCAGGCATCCGCTGCAGCTTGAATCACCGCAGCCGCATCACTCGACCCACCGCCAAGTCCAGCTCCAGATGGAATCTGTTTCTTAAGATAAATCTCAAGACCAGATTTGATACCTGCCTCTCGGGCAAGGGCCTCAGCCGCTTGCACAACAAGGTTTTCTTTCCCAATCGGTACATCACCACCATATGCCGAATTCAGTTTTGCGATTCTTCCTTCAAACTGCACATCAAACGATATTCCCTCTGTTTGTGTGGGAGTCACGTAAAGGGTGTCGTACAGTGAGACAGGCACCAT
>JBDOMS010000141.1:0-7521 GCA_039831735.1 Pirellulales bacterium | reverse complement strand
CACTCCTGAAATAAATGATTGCGTAGCAGTAGGGTCATAAAATGAATTTCCGGCAATAGCAGGATCTGTTACATACAAGATGAGCCGTTGTGGCTGATTGGTTTTGAGATATGACAGTAGCTTCGCATGATAATCCACAAGTGCTGTCTCACTTTTTACGTCAACCTTTCGATAGTCCCATAAGACAAGATCTTCAAGCGTGGGACCAGACTCAACTGCTTGCAGAGTTTGCGATTTCCATGATGATGGAAGAAATTCATACTGGAACGTACAGATGTTTGGGGATGATGTGGCATTCCAAAAATGCATAAACCCGTCTGAATCTGACACATCTGTAAACTTCTTTGTCAACTCTATGAAATCATCAACTCCTGCGCCAGGTGCGCTAACATCGGCATCCCATGTACCGAAAGCATCAATGAGGCCTTTTTGCAGTGAAGCATCTTCCATACTAAACATCAAATATGTTCGTGACAGATCCTGAGGCATATCGGTTGTGTGCTTGCCAACAAAAAACCCAAAGGTACTCGCTGCCTTTTCCACATCTGCTGTTGGGGTGCCAAAAATTTCTTCAACCGGATCAGCAGCATTGCGAGAGGCTGTGTAGATAGTAGTTGGTGCTTTTGGATCTGGATTTGTCACTGATGCCCCAGCAGCGTACGCATCTACATATGTGACGCCGTCCACTGTCTCAGTCATGTTGTAAAGTTGTGCATAGCCTGCATCAAGTAGTCGTTGGCCTGCAGTACTACCCTGTGTCCACGTTGCTAATTGGGACAAGTTGGTGTAGCCATGGGTGAAACCTGTTCCCACGAAGTGCGAGGAGCCATCTAAGTCAGGCCAAAGTGAATACTGATACGTTCGAATAGCTTGGAGTGTTTCAGCTGTTGCCGGCACTCCGCTGCTCTGGGCTTCAATATTGATTTCAGTGATAAATGTATTTGAATGATGTGAAACCAAGATGTCATTGGCCTGCTTTGCCCAGTAAAAAGCCTTTTGCCATTCTGCTGTAAATTGCACTCCATCGGGCTGCCATCGCCACTTGTGATCATTTGATGTGAAATCTGGGATAAGAGCGATTTCTCCTTGAAATTTTTTGCTGTCAAGATCGAGCAGTGCCTTAATGAGGCCAGCTGATGCTGTCAAACCAAAGTTTGAACGGATAGCTGGGTCTGGTGAATCCGGGTCCGCTAAACGAAGTATGAGTTTTTCAGTCTGCAGGGGCTCTGCACGCGTGGCGTACTCAACAAGCTGGTTGTAATCTTGAGTGTCAAACGTATCTCCTTCTACCCACATCGCAACTGGAAGAGATGGCTCCGACCCAGAGAGCGCTAAGCGCTGTTCGAGTTTTTCAACATGCAGAATATTATTTTTGG
Organism: Pirellulales bacterium; assembly: GCA_039831735.1. Lineage (GTDB taxonomy): Bacteria > Planctomycetota > Planctomycetia > Pirellulales > UBA1268 > CACORA01. The sequence goes on along the minus strand of JBDOMS010000141.1, from coordinate 6,145 downwards.
AACAACGCATCTTGATCATATTTTACAATTCAAAAAAAACGCTACTCAAGTAGACAAGCAAATAATTTTTATAATTCTAGATATCAGTCTTTGCAAATATTTATCATTGAATCCTTATCAGATACGCGTCAATGCGTTTTTCTCTTTCCTGTTGCGCAAAGAACTCGATCCCGGAAATAGCGTGCTGCCAATATAACTGAGGTTTCGAGTCGCTTTTGACGTGAGCGTAATGCGTTCCCTCAAGAAACCAGAAAACCTCATCTGAGAAGGTACTCAAAAAAATAGAACGCCGTTCCCTTGATACAACGCCATGGAGCACTGCATACTTTTCAGAGCATCGTGCAGAGAGTGTTCTTGACACTTCAAACGTGGGGATGAAATGGAAGTTTATATTGGCGTAGGGATACTCCTGTTCTTCCTTACGTTTCTTGCCTATGCCATTGTCCAAGGTCAGCTGCGGGCCAAAGCAATGAAGCAGCTAGCCGAATCACTGAACTTTTCAGTTGTGCCTCTTGATAGCGATGAAGAAGAAACCTTCATTCAGTCATTGAGTCGCCTTCCACTATTTACACGTGGTTCTCAACGAGGCGTGTGGAACGTCATAAAAGGAACAATGCATGATACGCCAATCACGATTTTGGACTATCGCTATAGCTACCGTAATTCCAACTCAAGACCCTGCTTGCAAACTGTTCTTCTCTTTGAATGGCCGGGGCTAAACCTCCCAGCATTTTCTCTACGAGCCCAGACGCAGCGTGACAGGCGTGGTCAAGATTTTCTGCTATCGATCATGCCGATGGCTCAATCGCTCATGCCCCACACCATTGATATGAGCGAGCATCAAGAGTTTGCTCAGCAGTTTTGGCTTCAAGGAACACAAAAGAACGAACAAACAGTTCGAAAACTCTTTAATGACGACGTCGTACACTTCTTTGAACGTCATACTAATCTCAGTACTGATGCTGCTGGTACGAAGATTGCGGTTTATCACATGAAGAAAGAAATTTCACCTCGGAACATGCAGGCTGCCATCGACCGTGGCCTCGATATCTGCCGTCTTTTAAAAGAACGTGTACCATGACTAGCACCTTTGTATGAGACCTCTTTTCGCGAGAACCCTTTCGTCAAAATGCGTTGGAAATCAACTATCTCTCTTTAAGGATTTTCGGTGTATATTTATATGCTGCTGGTTTTCCTGAGAAGGCTTTTGTTACATCGCGAATGTCAAACATGAATGCAAAACTCTTTCAGATTCTCTTCATCAGTCTACTCCCCTCATTCGCATGCCTAGCCTTTGGGAGCAACACCTTATCAGACGAGCCACCAAATATTCTGATTATCTTTACTGATGACCAGGGTTATGCTGACTTAGGATGCTATGGAAGTCAAACGCACAAAACACCACGACTGGACAAACTCGCAGCCGAAGGCACCCGATTTACATCCTTTTATTCTCAGACCGTGTGTGGTCCTTCCCGTTCTGCACTGCTCACCGGCCGTCAACCAATTCGCAGTAAAGGCTGGAGCATGCCTGGTTCAGAGATCACTTTTGCAGAACTCCTCCAAGGTGTTGGCTACCAGACGGCCTGTATCGGAAAATGGGATGTCTCCAACCGTAAAGCAATTACTGATCGCATGCCCAATGCTCAAGGCTTTGATTACTACTTTGGAACACTCGGTGCAAATGATGGCGGAAAGGTTACCTTTCACGAGAATAATCAGGAGGCAGGGTCAACAAACGAGATGGGTAGCCTCACAACGCTCTATACTGACAAAGCAATTGCCTATCTCCGTGAGAGACGAAAAAACGATCGTCCTTTTCTGCTCTATGTTGCGCATACGATGATGCACACCATTATCGACGCATCTGATCAATTTCGTGGCACCTCTGATGGAAATCTTTACGGTGATGTCGTCGAAGAATTTGATTTTGAAACCGGCAGACTCCTCGATGCTCTTGACGACATGCAGCTCACGAAAAACACATTGGTTATTTATACAAGTGATAATGGGCCTTGGAATCAAAAGAAATACACGAGTCGTAAAAAAGGACATCCGGAAGGGTCTAAATTCTGGGGCGATGCAGGCCCCCTACGGAATGGAAAAGGATCGCCTTACGAAGGAGGTTATCGACTCCCATGTATTGTTCGATGGCCCGGACATGTACCGCCTGGAAAAACGTCAGATGCCATTTTTGCAACGATTGATTTTCTACCGACGTTTGCAGATCTTACTGGCTACAGGGTTCCTGATGACCGTGCGATCGATGGTATTAGTCAAAAAGCATTGCTTCTTGGAGAACGCCAGACAGGCCGAGACTACTTTTATTTCAATCAGGCTGGAGTCCGACAGGATAATTGGAAGTATCTCAAACCAGATGCATTCTTTCATGGCTACGCCACAGATGAGAATCGACCCCAAGCTGAGGAGTTGTACGATCTCAGCACAGATCTTGGAGAAACAATCAATCTTGCCAAACAACACCCTGATCGATGTGCTGCATTAAGTGCACTTATGAAATCCATTGAAGGAAATGATCGTGCTTCCAACTCAATTTCTGGTGATCAAAAAGCACGCTGAATATTCCGGACATACAGCTTTCGGATTGTACGGATGTTTTTTATGCACATAACTCAACTGTTTCGCTATTCACAACTCATCTCGTGTAATACTCATTCTAACAATACTCTTCGTGGAAACACTTAAACATGAAACAACTACCGATTACCACAAAACTGATGGGGCTTACTCGATGGTTTAGTGTTGTTGCTGTCTTATCATCACTGGTTGGGGCGCTCTTGATGTTTGTTATTGGAGCAGCCAATACCGGAGAAGCTGTGATGCGTTACCTTGACGTATACACATCATCGATTGATCCAGTGGCTGCTGAAGCGAGCCCTCGTCCCGCAGCTAATCTCTTGCTCCTTGAGTCACTGGATAACGGACTTACAGGACTCACGTTTCTATACTTTTCATATGGAATCTATGCATTATTTCTTTCACAAACCAAAGACATTGCAAGCCGTCCTCGGTGGATGAAAGTAGACAGCATTGAATCACTCAAAAAAACTCTTCTTCAGGTCGTCGGTGTATTACTCGCAGTGATGTTCGTGCGAACGCTTGCTGAAAGGTTGCTTGCAGATAGCCTCACTTGGGAAATATTGATCATGCCCGCAGGCGTTCTTGCCATTGCAATGAGTAGTCGGCTGATGTTCAGTAACTCTAAGGCACTGCCGACGACTGGTTCCTAGGCACGCAAGCCTTTCTTGTTTGTTTGCCACTTCACAGACGCACTTGTTCACTATCTTGTGTACTGCTGTATTCTTATATGAATCTCTCATGCAAGTGGACGATCCTTGGCATGCAGAAGCTGACAACGCCACGTAGAATCATTTGATCCAGGTGATCAATGCCGATACGCAGTGGCTTAGCCCCAGATCTTTTGCAACCGTTCGCTCTCTGAAACATCCAATGGAAACTGCTCGCTTGCCGCATGACTGTCGATCCCAGCCAGTTCTCGCAACGCGACATGAATGTGTTCCGGTCGAATCCGAATGCCTGCATCCCGGTTCTCTGCGAGTGTGTCCACATCTACAGGGACCAGAAACTGTTCTTCGTCCGTCGCGCCGATCACCCGATTCCCTTGAATGCCAGGTCCCAGAAACATGGCGGATCCAATCGACCAATGATCTTTCCCATTTCCTTTGTTGTAGACTGGACGCCGTCCCATCTCACTTTGAATCACGACTACTAACTTGTCACGAATCTGCATGTCTTCTGCACGGCGCAGCAACTCGTCAATACCCGCGAGAAGTTCGGGAATGAGTTGCATCTGATCACGATCATTATTCGCATGGCTATCAAACTGACCAATCGAAAGATTTGCAGAAACACACACTCCGGCCTTAAATGCTGCCAGTGCAATCTCGGCCTGCTGTGGGAATCGCCCTTCTGCCATTTCTTTCGAAATATAAGGTGCGACCCGTTGCAATGCTTTCGAGTTCAACTGGGCCGCATAAAGCATGCTTTGGGCGCGCTCGCGGCGTGGCAGTCTGGCTGTTTTTTCACGTGCATCCTGCTGACTTTTCAACGCCTCATCAATACGGTCGATGACAAAGGTATCGTGATACGGTGAGTGAACTCCGCCATGGACCCAATCGGCATTCGCTAGCCCTGACAGCGAAGCCAGATACGGGACGCGAGACATCGGCACAAGGTTCCCTGTACTTGAGTAGTTCCCAAACGTCAAAAAGGAGAGCGGACACTCTGGTCCTTTACAGGCAGCTACCAGGGCAGCAAACGTGGGATATGCCTGACTGTCAAGTTTTCCTGTGGCCATGTAACGCGAACATGGTGAATGATTGTTAATCGAATAATCGAGGCCATTAATTGTCAGTAACTCACTGCCATACTTGGCGAAAAACTCCTCATTACTCATTCCCTTCTCAATGTGCTTGGCAGTTGGCGCCAGGCGATGATTCCCTTCAGTCAGAATTTCCCCTTCCTCGTAGAGTCGATTGATTCCACCAATCCCCTTCGGATCCATAAGATACGTCGTGTCCCATCCTCCTGAGGCATTGACCACGACATAGTAGGGTCCCTCGTAATGCGGAAGTTCGCGTTGACGTTCGTCACCTCGCAACCGTTCCACCGTGAGTGGAATAGCTAATCCCAATCCGGCCAGACTGCAACGTTTCAGAAAGTGACGTCGAGTATTCATGGGTATGCTTCCCAGATTATGAGCGTTTGTTTCCTCAAATTAAACAAACATCTATCACACCATAACGCTTCACTGACGTCTAAGGAATCACTCATAAAGAAATTCTTCCTGGCGGAGCAGATACGTCAGCACAGCACGCCACGCGCGTAACGTATAATGCGGATCGGGTGTCCGTGTTCCATCTTCACGATTTGCACAACAATGGTAGTTTTCCATCTGATCAATCGGCTGTCCCCGACCCCGCGCCGTATTCGCATCATTGATAACACGAACAAAGAGTTGAAATGAGCGTTCAACTTCTGGGGAATCCTCGGCATCAAATCGCCCCAAAAGGCGCTGATGCAGTTGTGCAATCGACTGTCGAATGTTCTGATTTGCCGACTCATCACCGGGTACGACATCTGGTTCTATTTCAGGAAACAGTTTTCGCTCACTGGGTTTTAAAGCAAAATCTGCCGCCACATTTCGGCAGCTCACTTCGTTAGCCATGATCCGTTGGATTGCTCCCATCGCGCCGCTTGGATCCAGAATGCGTTCTGTGACCTCCTTGGAATCAATGCCTCCATACAGAATCTCGAGGTGTCGATTCAGACGCCCCCATGGCGTTCCAAAGACTGCTTCGATTTTTCGCTCAAGCTGCTCGGGGCTCAACAATCGGACCACACCAATGTCATCCAATTCGGCCCGTCGGCGTGGGTGTTTCACTGCAACACTTAAACCATCCGCTTGATAGAAGGGCGAGAAGACTAGTTCCTTGAACGCAACCTTCAAGTTGAAGTCTGCCTCACTAAAACGGACTGCAATCCTGGTGATTTCATCGCGTTGCATTTGCCATGCACGGCGATAGGATTCAAATAGTGGGTGGTTGATATCCTGTGGTGCAGTCAACACCTTACGCCCCATCAAAATGTAATACACGTGTTTCACCATCGCCACGGCAAACCGTGGATCTTTCGCAGTGCGCTCACCCAACCACTGTAATGCACGCCATCGCTCGGATTTCGGTAAGTCTTCACCTTCAAAACCAGGATGAAACATATCGGTAAACCAACCATCCTTCCGTGGACTGTATGGACCGTTATCACGCATGGCACCAGTGTCGTAGTAGTCTTGAAACAGCCCGGCTACCGGATCCACGGTTCGATGGCAAACAACACAATCCGCTGCCTGCATTGTTGGAATTTCATATTCCGCATCGACAGCCGCCGCGTCTGTCACGCGCGGAGCGAGTGCCATCACGTCCACACCCAAAAAGTGCTGATAGAACATCCGGGATCGCAAACGATTCCGGTTCGTTTCAGTGGTTGGATAACGTTTCAACCAATGAAACGTCGACAGCATTCCCGCATGCCCATACATTCCGGTTGGTGTTGTCTGATCTGGTTTCCCATCGCGTAGCGTTAGTGACTCAAGCCTGGTGGGAAT
>JBDOMS010000001.1:0-7524 GCA_039831735.1 Pirellulales bacterium | reverse complement strand
GAAAAACAATTCCAGGCTTAATACAGACTTGACCAGATGAGCCTGTCACACTCTTCACCAGCTCTTTGGCAATGTCTTCTCCTCGTTCTTCAATCGCTTCTGGTAGCAGAACAACAGGGTTGACGCTTCCCATCTCCACCCACATTACGTTGCCGGCGGCGGTTGCAGCTGCAAACAGTTGCATGCCAGCGTGTTGGCTTCCAGTAAACCCAATGGCTCCAAGACGTGAATCTGCAACGACGTGAACTCCTTCTTCGACAGGAATGCCGTGCAACAGTTGGACGGTAGCGGGAGGGAGGCCTGCGTCATGTAATGCCGGGAGCGCTTCTTCTGCTGCGATGAGAGATACACTCGGATGACCGGGATGAGCTTTCGCCACGACAGGATTGCCAGCCGCGATTGCAGATGCAAAGTCACCACCAGTAAGGCATCCATAGGCAAACGGAAAATTCGCTGGAGGAAAAACGAGGACAGGACCTAATCCAAACGCTGCAGAACGAATGTTCTTGGACGTGTCAATCATTGCCATGCGCCAGGTGCCTTCTCGTATTGCCTGCGCGGCCTGCATAAGTTGATCGAGCATTCGAGGGATTTCGAGGTCAATGAGCCGTGGTGAGATCGGAAGCCCAGTTTCTTCGTGTGCAGCCGCGACAAGATCATGAGTGCGATGTTTCAATCGAGATACGTAATGCTCAAGGAACATCGCGCGCTGTACATCTGGAATTGAGCGAAGCTCGACAGCAGCTGAAGAGGCAGCGGATAGGACGGCATCAATGTCACGAGACCCACTAATAGGCCAGGCTGCGGAACACTCTTTTCCTGTTGTAGGGTTGAAGGCCTTGAAGGAATCAACGGCCTCCGCTGGTCGCCACTGTCCATTGATAAGGACGGGTTGCATGGCTTGCCCCCTATAGTTTTCGGAGGCGGGTGAACTCATCAATGGTTACAGTGGTGAGTTCACCATCATCACGAGAAAGGATGAGCACGTCACTGTAAACCTTGTCATCTGGGTTTCGGCGGAAGTGAAGACCGTGCCTCCGACGTTCACGACGTAACACCTTGCCAACAGTGGTTGTGCTCCATTTTGCACTTGAACCCACTGTCACCCCATGCACAACCTCAATTCGATCTCCTGGTTGGAGTTGTTCGTATAAAGCTCGCGATGCATGCTCTTCAGATGTCATACCTCTTTACTCTCAATCCACTTCATCATTTTACGAAGATGACGACCAGTCTCTGTGAGTTTGTGTTCACGCTCACGTCGTCGGGTTGCCTTGAACATGGCTGCTCCACCACGATTTTCTAGGATCCAGTCACGAGCAAATTCACCCGACTGAATCTCATCTAAGATCTTTTTCATTTCAGCTCGGGTCTTTTCAGTAATGACACGCTTTCCGCGAGTGTAGTCTCCGTACTCTGCAGTATTCGACACGCTATATCGCATGTACTCGAGACCACCTTGGTAAAGAAGATCCACAATCAGTTTCATTTCGTGAAGACACTCAAAGTAGGCCATTTCTGGCTGATAACCTGCTTCGACGAGTGTATCAAAACCAGCCTTAATCAGTTCTGATACTCCTCCGCAGAGCACGGCCTGCTCTCCAAAAAGATCTGTTTCGGTCTCTTCAGCAATCGTTGTTTCAATGACACCTCCACGGGTGCCACCGATGCCTTTGGCATATGCTAAGCCAATCTTTTTTGTGGATTCGCTGGCACCCTCGCCGAGGGCGATCAGACACGGTACACCGCCGCCTTTTTCGTATTCACTACGAACAAGGTGGCCAGGACCTTTGGGCGCCACCAGCAAAATGTCATGGCCTGAGGGAGGCTCTACCTGATTGAAGTGAAAATTAAATCCATGACTGGCCATCAACACAGCACCAGGTTTGAGATGTGGTCGGATGGATGATTTATAGACATCTGCCTGTAGTTCATCAGGGAGCAGGATATTGATGACATCAGCCTGCTTGACTGCGTCCTCAACAGACAGTGGCTCAAACCCATGACTCTTGGCAAGATCATAGTTTGGTCCCCCAGGTCGCTGAGCAACGACAACGTTCAGGCCACTGTCACGGAGGTTCTGAGCCTGAGCGTGGCCTTGGCTTCCATATCCGATAACGGCAATCGTTTTTCCATCGAGGTCCTTGAGATCAGCATCCTGGTCATAATAAATAGTTGCTGGCACAGTTTTCTCCGAGTGAGGTTAGTGAAATAATTAGGGTAAGGATTTTTGAGGGTCATTTGCGTCAGCCGGACAGTTTCCGTCATCAGCTTCCGTAAGTTCTCTTGTTGGAGGGCTCCCTCGAACAAGAGCGATCCGGCCAGTACGAACGAGTTCGAGAATACCAAGAGGTCGCATCAATTCGATGAATCCCTCCACTTTCTTTTCAGTTCCAGAAATCTCAACAATCACGCTATCAGATGCGACATCAACGATGCGCCCACGAAATATCTCGGCGAGCTCTCTAATGTGAGATCGCTGTGATCCGGCTTCAGCGCTTACTTTGATAAGCATCAGGTCACGCTCGACGTAGTTCCGAGAAGAAATGTCATCCACGTGAACGACCGTGACGATCTTCTCAAGCTGGCGACGGACCTGCTCAAGCATGCGGTCATCGCCTTTGAGAACAAAAGTCATTCTTGAAAAACCCGGATCCTCTGTCTCGCCCACAGCAAGACTGTCAATGTTGTACCCGCGTGAGGCGAGCATCCCGGAAATATGAGCAAGAACTCCGGGGACGTTCTGAACGGTGGCAGACAAGACGTGGCGCATAGCTATGTGATTGATGGGCGAAATGAACACAAAATGACAGAACTCCGCAGTCTAATTTGACCTGAGACAGTGATTCAAGCCTTGAGGGCGGTGTAAAGTAGTCACAGAGGGCCTGTTTTGGCCGGCTGTGACGCTTGCGGCGGCGATGCGGGGTGTGCGTTGACAGAGACACGGAAAACCCGATATTTTCGGGTATTGGGACTTTTTGAGTGTTCCAATGTTTCCCACCCTAAAAATCCCTAGAAGAGCGAGAAAATCTGCGTGTCGAACGTGCTTGCCCAAGAACTTATTGAAGCAGGTGTTCACTTTGGCCATCGTGCCAGTCGTTGGAACCCCAAAATGAAGCCGTATATTCACGGCCGACGAAATCTTATTCACATTATTGATGTCCGTGAGACCATCCGAGGTCTGCTGAGAGCAAAAAAGTATCTCAAGCAAGTCGCGTCATCTGGGAGCCTGGTGTTATTTGTTGGCACGAAGCGGCAGGGTGCTGAAGCTGTAGCACGTGAAGCCGCCCGTTGCGGAATGCCATATGTCAGTGATCGTTGGCTTGGTGGCACGCTTACAAATTTTAGAACAATACGTAATCGCCTTGTTCGCTTAGAAGAGCTTGAAAAGTTGCTTCCTTCACCTGAATTCGATACCTATTCGAAAAAGATGCAGTCATCTCTGCGACGTGAGTTTCGCAAGATGGAACGAAACCTTGGTGGTATTCGAACACTTTCCAGGCTTCCTGAGTGCATTGTGGTTTTCGATCCAAAAAAAGAAAAAAATGCAATCAATGAGGCTTGGAAAACAGGCATTACAACGGTCGCACTTATCGACACAGATTGTGATCCAGATCTCGTTGATCTGCCTATTCCAGGTAATGATGACTCGATTCGGTCAATTGAGTTGGTCGCTTCTCGTCTTGCAGATGCAGTTTTAGAAGGAAAATCGAAGATTGCTGCTGAGACTCAGGCTGCTTCTGAAGGCGCTGATTCCGGTGGAACAAAGAAGTCAGCTCCACGGGCTCGCGGGAACGTGAAACCGACAGTTGTGAAGTCATAGTTAGCCTCATTTTTCTAACGGGACTCACACGTTCGGACTTGCAGCACGCTTCGCGGAGGCAGCCCCATGTTCCGTTGCAAGTAAAACATTTTTCGTTGTCACAATTTTGAGGAGAAGAGAGATATGGCTCAGATTACAGCTGCTGCAGTAATGGCCCTTCGAGAGAAAACGGGTCTTCCAATGATGGAGTGCAAGAAGGCTCTTGCCGAGTGCGGTGGAAATACAGACGAAGCTGTTGAATGGCTGAGGAAGCAGGGGATTAAGACGCAAGCCATGCGGGCCGATCGAGAAACATCGACTGGTCGTTTAGCAGTTTTTACCGACCTCGATAAAGGGGTTGGGGCAATGATCGAACTAAAGTGTGAGAGTGCGCCAGTAGCCAATAGTCCTGATTTCAAGGATTTCTGTAATGACGTTGCCAAGACGCTTGCACTTGGCCCTGGAGCGAATACGCCTGAAGAGTTATTGCAGCAAAAGAGTATTGATCACCCAGACAAGACGTTGGGTGACCTCAAAGATGACCTTTTCAATCGAATGCGAGAAGTATTTGAATTGTCCCGTGTTCTTAGAATTGATGCCCCGTGTGGTGGATATGCTCATCACGATGGATCGAAGGCAGCGCTCGTTGAGGTGTCTGGCAATGTGTCTGGTGCTGATGCTGTGGAGACAGCAAAAGGTGTTGCAATGCATATCGTCGCACTTGCTCCACAGGCTGTTTCAAAAGAAGAGTTGGACCCTGCAGTGGTAGAAAAAGAACGTGAAATCCTCACTGAGGCAGCACGGAAAGAGGGAAAACCAGATAATATCATTGCAAAGATGATCGAAGGGCGTCTTCGAAATTTTTTCAGTCAGTGCGTTCTTTTGGAGCAGCCGTTTGTGAAAGACGACAAACAGTCAGTTGGAAAATTTGCAAAGTCTGTCGGTCTGGATGTGAAAGGTATGTCGAACTGGAAAATAGGCGGATAGTGTTTTTAGTCAGACGTCCCTCTTTTATGTAGTCAGTGAGGAATCATGAGTGTTGCCTCCTATCGACGTATTTTGCTCAAGCTGTCAGGTGAGAGCTTTGCCAGAACTGGTGAGCGGGGCATTTCGATGCAGGAAGTCCTTCATATTGCTCAGGAGATAGCCCGGGCTGCAGGCTCCGGTGTTCAATTGGCAGTGGTGATTGGTGGAGGAAATATCCTGAGGGGCGCTTCCTTTACAGCAGGAAACACAGGAGTTCAGGAGGCAACAGCCCACTATATGGGCATGCTTGCCACCGTCATCAACGGACTTGCGCTACAGGATGCTCTTGAGTCATTGGGTGTTCAGACGCGACTCATGACTGCGATCAGAATGGACGGTTTTGCAGAGCCCTATATTCGTCGTCGGGCAAAACGGCATTTAGAGAAGGGGCGGATCGTCATTCTGGCTGCGGGAACAGGAAGTCCGTTTGTAACAACAGATACTGCAGCAGCTCAGCGAGCTCTTGAACTCGATGCAGATATTCTCATGAAAGCGACACGAGTGGATGGAGTGTATTCGGATGATCCAGAAAAAAATCCACACGCTATGCTTTATCGTGATCTCAGTTACCAACAGGTACGGGAACAAAATCTGCGAGTTATGGATGCAACTGCTATTTCCCAATGTATGGAGCATGAAATGCCAATCGTAGTTTTCAATTACCGAAAGAATGGTGCGATTGAACAGGCCATTGCAGGAGAAGGGATTGGCACTCGTATTACGCCAACTCTTTCCTAGTTTCTTTCGGGTGTTGCAAATACTTCCTTATGCTTGGGTGAAAAGTCCCTAAGATTTTCTCAGCGCTTGCCTGTAAGGGATTCAACCTGTCACACTATCACAGGAGTTGTTCTGTCAGTGGATTTTCTCGTACTGGAGATTGGTCATGTCGGCTGATGATATTCTTTTGGATGCCGAGGAACGAATGGAGAAGGCCGTAGAGGTCTTTCGTCATGCTTTGGCTGGTATTCGTACAGGTCGGGCCAATCCCGGACTCGTCGATACGTTGAAGGTCGATGTCTATGGTTCTCAGTCACCAATCAAGTCATTAGCGAGTGTTGGCGCTCCAGAGCCAAATCAAATCGTGGTTCGTCCATTTGATCCAAGCACGATCAAAGATATTGAGAAAGCCATTCATGCTGCAGATTTAGGGCTCAATCCACAAAGTGATGGTCGATTGATCAGGATTACGATTCCAGCGCTGTCCACGGACGTTCGCAAGAAGATGACCACACGTATTAAGGAACTTGCTGAAGAAGCTCGAGTGTCTATTCGGAATGTTCGTCGGGATGCCAATAAGTCCACAGATAGCGAAAAGTCTGGTGGTGCAATGACGGAAGATGATGTTGAGTCAACAAAGAGTGATGTCCAGGATCTCACAAAGAAGTATGAGTCGCAGGTGGGAGATCTTGCAAAATCAAAAGAAGTTGAAGTGATGGAATAGTGCTCACGGACATAAGGGGCTGGTGAAATTGTGCAAGGATTAAGTGCAGTACCTGTCTCAGTCAATGATGTGTTAAAGCGGTATGGACGCCGAACAGTTCTTGATAAGGTGTCACTACAGGTACCAACTGGGATTACTGGGCTTGTTGGTCCGAATGGTGCTGGAAAGAGTACGTTAGTTCGTGCAATTCTTGGCCTTGTGCGGCTTGCGGGCGGTAGCGTTCGAGTCTATGGAATGGATCCATATATTGATCCACGACAAGTCAGACAAGTCGTTGGTGTTGTGCCTGAAGATGAATGTATGGTTCCCGGACTTGCTGCCGTTGAAATGGTTCGCTACGCGGCAAGATTATCAGGTTTACCGAGTATTGAGGCGTTACGTCGAGCTCATGAAGTTCTTGATTGGTGCGATGCGGGTCAAGAACGGTATCGGGCTGTTGAGACCCTTTCGGTGGGTATGCGACAGAAGGTCGCATTTGCCGCGGCCATCGTACATGATCCAAAATTGGTGATTCTGGATGAACCGACAAATGGTCTTGATCCTCTTGAACGACGAGCAATGCTCGGACGGTTGAAGACATTGTCCCATCGCCATAACAAGACGGTGTTTGTTTCGACACATGTGCTCCCCGACGTAGAGTCAATTTGTGACCATGTTATTGTTTTAGCAGATGGTTGCGTGAAACTGTCAGGATCAATCGATTCTTTGACGAGTCCGGAGTCTGCCGAGACACGGATCGAAGCTACCGGTTCATTAGAAGGCTTTGTGAAACAACTTCTTCATGTTGGCCTCGAGGCGACTCTCATCAAAAGTGGAGTAATAACATTACGAACCCCTGATGCATCAGGTATTGCTGCCATCTGGAGAATAGCTGCTGATTGTGGTGTCGTCATCAAGTCGTTGTCGCAAGCGCATCGACCGCTCGAAGAAGTTTTCATGCAAGCTATTCATTCTTCGGAGGAAGATGTCTATGCCGTTGCATGATGTAGGGTATCGTGGTTGGACGGGCCGCCGCCGTGGAAATGGTCAGGCTGTGGGGGTCATCACAGCTACCGGAATCCGGCTTGCATGGACAAGCCGATGGCTCAGGCGTGCATTGTTGTTTGCATGGAGCCCAGCCTTGTTTTTCGGTGTGAGTTTTTTCGCATTTGAACAAGCTATTGATGAGGGTAGGTTCTCATCGATGCAGGAAAGAGCTCGAATGGGCCGCAATCTAGATGGTGTCGGCATGCTTGGCACGTTGCTCGCAAATACA
>JBDOMS010000335.1:0-7559 GCA_039831735.1 Pirellulales bacterium | reverse complement strand
CGATACAGGAAGTCAACATTGAGGGGCAGATATTTCAAGTTCCCGTAGCAGGTTTGAGGCCAACGCCTATTCCCGTTTGGTTGACCCTGTTCACTGGTATTTTCATGCACGGAAGCATTATGCACCTAGCTGGCAACATGTGGTTTCTATGGATATTTGGTGATAATATTGAAGATGATCTTGGTCATTGGAAGTACATGCTCTTTTATCTTGGGACGGGTGTTCTGGCATCACTTGCTTTTGTCCTGTTAAACAGTTCTGGTGAAGCATCGCTTACACCATGTCTGGGAGCATCTGGAGCAATCTCTGGTGTGTTAGGTGCATACCTTGTTCTTCATCCAAAACGTCGAGTCAGTGTAATTCTTGTTCGAATTCTTGTTGATGTACCAGGGTATGTTGCTGTCGGCATTTGGTTTCTCTTTCAAATTGTTAGTGGTTTTTTTGATGCCCAGTCAGGAGGTGGGGGGGTTGCCTACTCCGCTCACATTGCTGGTTTTGTTGCGGGGATGGTTCTTGCCAAACCGATGAGTTCTCCAGAGGGTCGTCAAGAGACAGATTCACTGATTGAGTTTCACAAACGTATACACTGATGCCTTTTTTACGCGCATGATTTTAGGTGTCAATTTTGAGGGTCTCATAATTATGATCAAACGTATCCTTGTGGGTCTTGGAACCAGTCATTCGGCACTGTCAGTGAGTGAACATGCGATAGATTTGGCTCAATCGTTCGGAGCAGAATTACTCGGCACGGCTATTACAGATCCTTTGCGTCTTGAGTGGACTGGTCCGCGGCCGATTGGTGTAGGTGTTGAGACAATGACATCGCAATTGCGCCAGCAGCGTTTTGAAAAGGCTAAGACAGATATCGCAATTGCTGAACAACGATTTGCGGAACAGTGTCGAGCAGCAAATGTATTGCATAGGGTCGTTGAGCATACAGGAGACCCTTTTGAAATTGCTGCGGACCTCGTTCGATACCATGATATGTGCGTGTTTGGACTCAAAGGTCTGTTTGAGCATGATGTCGTGCCTGAGCCGAAAGATGCTCTTGAGCGTCTTATTGGAAGTGGTGTTCGTCCTATATTAGCCGTGGCTGAACATCATAGACCGATTCAGCGAGTCCTTGTGGCGTACTCTGGTTCTTTGGAAAGTGCAAAAACGTTCAAGAGTTTTGTTCAGTCGGGAATATACGCTGAGGCATCGGTTCGTGTCGTCCATTTTGGAAACGACTCTGTCGAAGCTCAGCAAAGGATGGAGGATGTATCAGCGTATTTCAAATCCCATGGTAGAATTGTTGATACAGACTGTATTGTTGGAGAGCCATCGTCCGAGATTGTTCCTTACGCACAAAATTGGGGTGCAGATCTTATTGTGGCTGGCAACAGTGCAAAAAACTTGCTGCTTCGTCGTTTGTTTGGAGAAACTGCACTCAGGTTACTAAGAGAAAGTCCCCTGCCACTATATTTATCCCAGTAACGCATCAGGCACAAAATTTCAACAAATTATTGCCATTTTTCACCCGTTGACTATTAGTTAAAAGCCCTCTTAGAGAAAGACTATGGTTGATTCAACTATTGAACACGTTGATGTTGTTGTGATCGGTGGTGGACCAGCAGGCTCTACCGCAGCAACAATCATTGCGCAACATGGGCGTACTGTGTCACTTTTTGAAAGAGATCATTTTCCCAGATTCCATGTTGGTGAATCACTTATCCCTGAAACCTTTGGCGTGTTCAAGCGGCTCGGTATGCTCGAGTCCTTGCAGAAGAGTCGATTTATCGAAAAGCATTCAGTGCAATTCGTAAATGAAAAAGGTGTTCTCTCTGAACCTTTCTACTTCGCTGATCACAAACCAGGTGAAAGCTCACGGACGTGGCAGGTGACAAGAAGTGAATTTGATCACATGATGTTAAAAAATGCCGCCGCTCATGGTGTGGATGTGTATGAAGGGTCGCGAGTGCTTGAAGTGCTTTTTGATGGAATTGGTTCAAAAGCACAGGCACGCGGTGTTCGTGTTCAAGATGATTCTGGGAATGTGCGAACGATTACATCAAATGTTGTTATCGATGCTAGTGGCCAGGGCGCAATGATTCAAAGTCGCCTTGGATTGCGGGAGTGGGATCGAGAACTCAAAAAAGCAGCTATCTGGAGTTACTGGAAAGCTGCAATGCGTGGGACTGGAAGAGATGAGGGTGCAACTGTTGTTCTTCAATTAGACAAAAAACAGGGCTGGTTTTGGTACATCCCTCTGCATGACGACATGGTTAGCGTTGGTGTCGTTGCTGGCGATGACTATCTTTTCAAGCAACGTTCTAAAAAAAATATTGAAGGTATCTATCAAGAGGAAATCAATCGTTGCCCGGGCCTCATCCCTCGCCTTGAAAAAGCTGAAATGGTAGAGCCCCCTCGCGTCGCAAAAGAATACTCCTATCGCTCAAAGCATGTATCGGGTCCTGGTTGGGTGCTTGTTGGTGATGCCTTTGGATTCCTCGATCCCCTCTACTCCTCTGGTATTCTCCTCGCTCTCAAAAGTGGTGAACTGGCTGGAGACGCTGTTGTAAATGCTTTTGATCACTCTGATTTTTCGGAAGAGCGGCTTGGTAGCTGGTCGGGAGAGTTCGTGAAGGGGATGGAGCGAATGCGTCGGCTGGTTGTGGAATTTTATGATGGCTTCAATTTTGGGAAATTTGTGAAACGCCATCCACATCTCAAGGGACATATCACAGACATGCTCATTGGTGATCTTTTCAACGAACATGTCGATGAAATTGTTGCTCCTCTCGACGAGATGCGTCGAGAAGAGGAACAAAAAAAATCTGAACTACTTCACTAGTCTTTTCATTTTTTTTGCGATTTTGCCAGTGTGACAGTGCAGTAGTATGCTCCTGTTTCATTGCCTTTTGAGTCTATAAAAACTGGTGCAAGTTCATGAGCACCGGGTTCCAGAGGTGCCGTAAACGTGATTGAGTTGTCGGATGCACGTACCTGTTTTTGATCTACATCATGACCATCGATCCGAAGTTTTGCGAAGGATGCTTTCAGAGCAACTCCGGGAGTGGTGCGGAACGCTTTCGATGCTCCAGGGACATCATCGCCGGGAGGGAGTGGGGCAATAATGGCATGATCCGCCTCAACAGGCCATCGACGAATCGTAAAGTGATAGGCTCCAGATTGAATGACCTTTACTGCCCAGTGAGCACGGTGCTTCTGAGGCTCTTTGGTGATGAGATTCTTCTTGTTCTTGGAGCCTTCTCGGAAGCCATAGGCAGATCGGACCATCTGTTGATTCCATGGGGAAGAACCTTCACCGATCCAATCATGGCACGTCAATAAAACCTCAGCAGCATCAGGGTGACCAATATAGATTTCTGTTGTTTGGGCAAACGTTGGCTCAAGTTCTTTCCACCACGCATCATAAAATTTCGTCATTTTGGCGACCTGTTCACGGTGGTCCAAGGCAACATTCTTTGTTTGGCCAGGATCAGCAATAATGTCATAAAGTTCATCACTGTTGACTAACCGCCATCGCTGAGACATGACTGCTGTTTGCTTCCACTTTATTGGATCTCGAACTCGCTGCGAGTCTGTGACAAGCAGACGGTCAGGCCAGCTCATGTCAGTTGCCGGGTCAAGTAAGGGTGAAATATTGCGACCATCCCACGCGAGAGTTTCTGGCTTGACTCCACCTGCGATGTTTACAAGTGTCGGTACAACATCAACGGCATGGCAGAGCGTATTATCTGTATGTTGTTTGTTCCAGCCCGCAGCTGGCCAATGAGCGATAAAGGGCACACGGTGTCCACCATCGTATTCACTGCCTTTCTTCCCCCTCATACCAGCATTAAAGATTGTATTACCCGTTGCCGTTCCATTATCTGTGGTGAAGATGAACAGTGTGTTGTCGGTTATTTCGAGTTCATCGAGCAATTGCCGAGTGGTTCCAATATTGTCATCAATATTTGTGATCATTCCAAAAAATGCGGCAATCCTTGGTGATTGATCTGCATACATATCGAGATATTTTTGTGGGCAGTGAAGGGGGCCATGTGGTGCATTTGTTGCAATGTAGGCGAAGAAAGGCCGATTGTTTTTTGCCTGACTCCTAATAAAACGATGGGCGTTTTGAAAGAACACATCTGTGCAGAATCCTTTGGCTGGTTCTGGCGATCCGTTGTGGAAATAGTGTCCATCAAAATACGCATTGTCCCATAGGTCAGGTGTCTGTCCGACACCGCCACCACCATGTCGATACACCTCTTCAAACCCTCTGTCTTCAGGCCTGTACGGGTAGTTATCACCAAGGTGCCATTTCCCAAACATACCGGTGGCATAACCATTGTCTTTCAGCAATTGCCCAAGAGTGACTTCATTGTTGCGAAGCATCGATCGCCCATTGATGGTGTGCCAGACACCGGTTCGATCTGTCCAGTGTCCAGTCATCAAAGCTGCTCGAGTTGGAGAGCATGTTGGGGCAACATGATAATTTGAAAGGCTGGTTGATTCAGCAGCTAAGGCATCAATAAATGGAGTCTTGATAATTGGATTGCCGGTATGACCAAGATCACCGTAGCCCTGATCATCTGTCATAATCAAAACAATATTCGGTGGGCTCTTCGAAAAAGCCGAAGGTGTGAGTACGTTCAAGAGAAGTAAAAATGAAACGAACACAAGATTTATCCGGACTGGACTTTTCATCATATAACCCCTTCATTCAAGACAGCAATTTCCCTATTGTGTCGAATAAGCAGAGGATTTCCAGTGCTCCCTTGTTGTGTATGAATAATTAGGAAGCGGTTCCAAACTATTCCCCAGAGAATTTGTTGTGTCTCATACCTTTTTCGATTCTGATTCCTGTTTGGTTGATTTTGGGACAGGTTGTTCAGCCTCTTCGGTCGGTGGTCAACGTCTTGAACAGATTGGTGGCATCCTTGTCAGACGGCCGTTACTCCAACAGAATTTGCCCTCATGTCATTCGCCGGCTGTTTGGATGAAAGCAACTGCTGAGTATGATTGTACCAATCATGAGCAAGGAAAATGGACATTCCATCAACCTCTTCCAGATCGCTGGCAAGTAAGAGTTGTACTTTCTTCGAACACGGAAAAATACATAAGACTCCTAGTGCGACCATCTCCTTCTGGACAGATTGGTTTTTTTCTTGAACAAGTGAATCAGTGGAAATGGCTCTATCAACATACGACACCAGGCAAGAGCATTCTCTCACTTTTTGCCCACTCTGGAGCAGCGACACTTGCACTTGCACTTGCAGGTGCAAGTGTCACACATGTCGATGCATCAAAACAAGCAATGGCTTTGGCACGTGCAAATGCAAAAGAATCAAGCCTTGGAACGGCACCGATTCGATGGATTTGTGACGACGTAAGATCGTTTGTTGCAAGAGAGATTCGTCGAGGAAGTACCTACCATGGTGTTGTGCTTGATCCCCCATCATGGGGCCATGGTCCAAAAGGTCAATCCTTTTCTATACACAATGACCTCAAGCCACTTCTCAAAGATGTTGCAAAATTACTTTACGGTGGTGATCAAGATCGATCATCACCATTGGAAGGGCCTGTGCTACTTACGTGTCATTCTCCTGATTGGCACCATGTCCGCTTACGGGAGGCCCTTATCGAAGCCCTTGGCTTGACTGCATGTAATTCTGGTCGTTTGGACTGTACCGACGCGGCTGGCAGGACCCTCAATCTTGGTGACTATGCAAGATGGGTTTCTCGGGAAAGAATGTAACATCATGATTACGAGCACAAGCAATCCACGAGTGAAGCAGGCAGCAAGCCTGAGAAAGGCAAAATATCGTCAACTCTTGGGACTCACTCTTGTTGACGGACTTCGTGAACTCAAATGTGCGCTTGATGCTGGTGTCAATGTTGTTGAGGTATTTGTTGACGGGACAGCGTCGCCGCTGGCTGAAAGAGAAGTTCTTCTCGAGGGTTTTTTGAGAGAGGGTCGGGACATAACAACGCTTGCCAAAGGTCCATTCGAGAAGATTGCATTCGGCGATCGAAATGAAGGGGTGCTGGCAATTATTCAATTCAGTGCGAAAACCCTAACAGACTTCAATGGCACTGATGATCGGCCAGTGTTTATTCTTGAGGGTATTGAAAAGCCGGGGAACCTCGGAGCGATCCTTCGTACTGCAGATGCTGCCGGTAGTGCCGGTGTCATCCTGTCTGGTCAGGGAACAGATGTCACAAACCCAGCTGTGATACGCGCAAGTTTAGGTACAGTTTTTACAGTACCCTTGGCAGTTGCATCTTCGAAAGAGTCTATCAATTGGTGTTGTCAAAACCACAAAAAGGTTTTCATCGCAACGCCAGAAGGTGAGCTTCTCTGGTGCAATGCACGATTGAGGGAGAATATTGTTTTTGTGCTTGGGAGTGAGGCACACGGAGTATCTGACGAATGGCAACACGCAGCCATGCACAAAAAAACTGATATTGAATTCATTCGGCTCCCTATGACAGGTGTTGCGGATAGCCTGAATGTTGCGGCAACAGCTGCAATACTGAGTTTTGAGTCCTTGCGGCAAACAGAACGGTATTCGAGTGGATCCATGCATGTCCATGATTCAAGCGGGGGTGCATGTGACGGTTGATCTTGTGTTTGAGGAAATTGGTTCAGGCCCACCAGTTGTAATTCTTCACGGCCTCTTTGGGTCGAAACGAAACTGGTCATCGATTGCGAAAAAGCTGGGGCAAGATTATCGAGTTGTTACTGCCGATCTGCGTAATCATGGGGAAAGTCCATGGTGTGATTCGCATGACTATTTCGTGATGGCAGATGACGTTGCATGTCTTATCGAGAAAGAAATAGGCTCAGCAGTATCGCTGATTGGACACAGCATGGGTGGAAAAGTTGCGATGGTGTTAGCGCTTGCGCAACCCAAAATGGTTGAAAAGCTGGTTGTTGTTGACATTCCACCCGCTCGATCCGTTAGTTCGCAGATGGATTTGATTGATGCCATGCAGTCAGTGCCGCTCATGCAATTTAAGCACCGAACTCAAGTGAGTCGCTATCTTGCTGACAAGATTCCTGATTCTGCAACTCGATCTTTTCTTATGACAAATCTGATCGCTCAGCCGGGTGGGCTGACATGGGCGATCAACCTTGAATCCTTGTCAAAAAACTTTGAATGTATTCAGGACTTTCCAGAACAAAACCATACGATTCCATTCCAACGTTTATCACTTTTTCTTACAGGCGGCGATTCAGACTATGTGCGGCCTGAGCATCATCATGAAATACGGCGATTATTTCCTGCTGCCATCCTGAGAAGTATCCCAGAAGCTGGGCATTGGGTGCATGCGGAAGCCCCAGAACCTTTTCTCAACGTGGCACGTCAGTTTCTTGGCACCAACTAAGCCATGATGTAGAGAATCAAGGTGCTAGAATCTGAAATGATGGTCGTGAATTCTCAAGATGGAGGCAGATGCGTTGATGCCCTGATGCGTGCAGTGAGAGAAGTTCAATGTTTTTGAAATGGCACGCGACTACAGCAAAAGCATTCATGCCACTTCTATCAGTCTCCATTGGAACAAAG
>JBDOMS010000082.1:0-1821 GCA_039831735.1 Pirellulales bacterium | reverse complement strand
CTTCCTGTACCGCATCATTCGGGTTACGTTGCATCGTCTCTTTCAAACGATGAACTTGTATTCGATCATCAAAAGATACAGTCCTGACTAAATCACTTATTATCGAGGATGTGATCGCTGTGACAATAAAAAAACTATCTTCCAAGCAACTTGTGATTCAGGGACTCCATGTCTCCGTTGAGGGCCAAGAAATTCTGAAAGGCGTGGACCTGTCTATTGGTTGCGGCGAGGTCCACGCTCTGATGGGGCCAAACGGCTCCGGTAAAAGTACCCTCGGCTATGCGGTTATGGGCCATCCTTCATATGAAGTAACCGGCGGATCAGTAGAACTTGTGCTACTCGATGGACAACGCGTGGATGTCTTGGCTATGGAACCAGACGAGCGGGCACGATCTGGTATTTTTCTCGCCTTCCAGCGTCCAATGGCAATCCCAGGCGTGCGTGTGGCGGACTTTCTTCGGCATTGTGTTACGAATGTTCGGAATCCTGGTCGCAAAGAAGGCGAAGAACTTATGCCAATGCGTGAGTTCCGAAGTGAACTCAAATCCAAGATGGCTGAACTGTCAATTGATCCAGAATTTGCTCGTCGCTATGTCAATGATGGCTTCTCTGGTGGCGAAATGAAGCGGGCAGAAATTCTTCAACTTGCCATGCTCAAGCCCACGTTTGCAATCCTCGATGAAACGGATAGTGGACTTGATGCAGACGCCGTTCGCCTTGCCAGTGAAAGTATTGCGAAGATTGGTGGGGATCAAATGGGGATTCTTATTATCACGCATCACGAGCAACTTCTTGAGCATAACATTCCCCTGCGAACGCATGTGATGCTCGGTGGGCGCATTGTTGAGTCTGGTGGTCCAGAACTTGCCGCTGAACTTCACAAGAAGGGTTATGAGAGAATTCGTGCTGCCTATCCTGAGGCCGCTGCTGCAGAAAAAGCTATGGAGGACAGTCGAGTTGAAGTTTCCTCAACATAACGCCCTCGGGTGTCACTGGTGCATATACTTCTAAGAGATACAAATTATGTCTACTGACTTAAATGAAAAAAACGAAGTCGAGATTGGAGAAATCAATAAATATGATTTCCGGACCGAGACAGATGCTGTTTTCAAGGCCCGAAAGGGCATTGATTCAGAAATCGTTGCTCAGATATCCGAATTAAAAAAAGAGCCTGCCTGGATGCGAGACTTTCGCCTGAAGTCTCTTGAGATTTTTGAGAGCAAGCCTACGCCTGAGTGGGGAGGACGTCTCGGCATCAATTTCCAGGACATCTACTACTACCTGAAGCCAACTGACAAGCAGGGCAAGTCTTGGGACGAGGTTCCGGAATCAATCAAGGAAACATTTGATCGACTCGGAATTCCAGAGGCAGAAAGAAAATTCCTTGCTGGCGTCAAAGCTCAATTTGAAAGTGAAGTTGTCTACGGGTCTCTTCAAGAGGATCTGGCAAAAAAAGGTGTTATTTTTACTGACACCGATACTGCTGTCCGAGAACACTCTGAATTGTTGCAAGAATACTTTGGCACGGTTATTCCTCCTTCCGACAACAAATTCGCTGCCCTTAATTCTGCGGTTTGGTCAGGCGGATCTTTCATTTATGTCCCCAAGGGCGTCAGTATCGAATTTCCACTTCAAGCATATTTCAGGATCAATGCTGAAAGCATGGGACAATTTGAGCGAACACTCATTATTGTTGACGAAGGCGCACAAGTTCACTACGTCGAAGGCTGCACGGCCCCCATGTATTCGACCGAAAGTTTGCACTCAGCTGTTGTCGAGGTTGTGGTCAAAAAGCATGGCCGCTGCCGCTATACGACGATC